>CAYPQJ010000147.1:0-11242 GCA_964412835.1 uncultured Desulfobacteraceae bacterium
ACAGAAGTATCTCAAAGCTGCACACGGCCGGGGCCGACCTGGTGATGTCATATGCTTCCCTGGCGGCCAATACGATTCTCAATCTTCTCAAACCCGGTGAAGTGTTAATGCTTGCCGAGGGGCTAAATGTATTTCGTGTTGGCGTGCATGCGTCTCTTTTGGGAAAGTCCCTGGCCGAAAGTCAGATCCGCTTGCAAACAGACTGCAGCGTTATCGCCATAAACCAAGACGGAAAAATGGTTATCAACCCTGACCCCTCTGTTTGTTTTTGTGAGAATGACGAGTTAGTTATGATTGGCGCCAATGATGCGGAAAAACGGTTTTTCAAGAGGTATGAGGCCTCATTCTAGAAACAGTTGCTGAACATCCTTTAAATTGAGGCTCATGCAGACGACGATCACCCGTTCGTTGGCCCGGATATGGGTGTCTCCCACGGCGGTTTGCCATTTTCCGTCTCGAAAGATGCCGCCGATGAGAATTTTCCCGTAAAATGAGGGGTCCAGTTTTGAAAGCGGGCGGCGTGTAATGGGCGAGTTGGGTGCTGCCGCCAGTTCAACCATTTCAGCGTCAAAGCCATGAAGATGGACCACGGATAGCAGTTCCCCCCTGCGGATGAATTTCAGGATTTCGTTTCCCGCTAAAATTTTCATGTTCAGTGCGATATCCGATCCGCTGGTGGCCGCCAGCACCATATACTGTTCCTTGGTACACAGGGTAATGGTTTTGGTTTGATTGCCATGGGAATTTCCGTCTCCCGTTTCCATGAGGCGTTTGGCCATGAGGCTGCTCAGGATATTGGTTTCATTATCACCGGTGGCGGTGATGAAGGTGTCCAT
Organism: uncultured Desulfobacteraceae bacterium; assembly: GCA_964412835.1. Classification (GTDB taxonomy): domain Bacteria; phylum Desulfobacterota; class DSM-4660; order Desulfatiglandales; family Desulfatiglandaceae; genus NaphS2. The sequence continues at coordinate 837 of CAYPQJ010000147.1, forward strand.
GTCCATGAGTCCGGCGGACCGCAGCACGTCCAATTCCGTGCCATCCCCGTTCAACACCTCGGTATGCTTCAGCATGAAAGAGAGTTCCTCTGCTTTTTTTTCATCCTTTTCAATGAGCTTGACCTGGACGGTTCTTTCAAGGAGCTCAGCCACACGGCTTCCCACCAGGCCGCCGCCCAGGATCATGATCCGATGACGTCGCTGCTCTTTAACCCCGGTGAGCGCCATCAGGCTTGGCAGATCCTCCCGCGCCGCCATGATAAAAACCTGATCCAGAGGGAGAATTTCGTGTTCGCCGCCGGGTATGATGGTGGTGATACCCCGTGCAATGGCGACCACGCGAAAAGGAAATTCGTGATAAGTTCGAGAGATTTCTTTTAATTTTTTAAAGGCCAGTGACGAATTTTCGTCAATTCGGGTCGCCATGACCTGCATCTGCCCATCACCGGTATCGATGATTTCATTGCCCGCCGTCAGCTTAATGAGCCTCACAATTTCCTGGGCAGTCATTTCCTCCGGATGAATAATCAGATTGATTTTCAAATCCTCTGCCGTTAGTAAAGAATGCCTTATACCGAACTCCAGAGAGCGGACCCGTGCGATTTTCCGGGATATGCCGAAACGATCGGCGATCAGGGAAGACAACATGTTAACAGCGTCGTTGTCGGTCACGGCAATCAGCAGATCCATCTCTTCGGCATCCGCTTCCTTCCAGCAGTCGATGCTCATGGCGGTGCCTTGAACCAGCCGGGCGTCCATTTGTCCCTCTGCATAGCGGAGCAAATCGACGTCCGGTTCGATGGCGGTTACGGCGTAACCTTCATGCACCAGCCTTTTGGCCAGGTAGAGGCCGACGCCACCCAGCCCCAGAATGAGAACATTTTCAAAACGATTTTTTTTCTTTTCAAACATGCGGGACCTTCGAGCCCTTCCTGCCTGGGCAGGAAATAAAAAAGTTATCCCTTTAAAGCATCTGTGGATTTTTTGTCAAGGATTAATAAATGAATGGAATCATTTTCAACGGTTATCTCCCTGTGACGTTGCGGTTAATAATAACTATTATTTCCATAAATAATGCTTCCATAAAATAATGATATGTCCTATAGTAAGAATATGTATTGGTTTAATAGTGAATAAACGATCTTTAAAAAGCTTGGATTTTTAAGGAAATTCAATTTCCATCCGAATGAGATGTGCCATCGGCCAGGGGGAGGGAGGAGAAATGAATTATTATCTGTTTTTGCCGTTTGCTTCCATTCTGATCAATGTCTTCGCCTGGTCCTACATTTATGCCCAAAAGCAAAATACAGCCGTAAACAAAACCTGTCTCATTTTCTTGGCCAGCCTTCTGGGCTGGGTGTTTTGTGATTTCATTGCCTGGATGCCCACGCCGCCATCCTGGAAAATCCCACTCTTTAGAATCGCCTGCATCTTCTGGATACCGAGCGGATTTCTGTTCCTCAATTTCACCTATGCATTCTTGGAAAAAGAAAAGGATATCTTTTATAAGATCATGCTGGCAGCATGCGCTGTCGCCATTCTCCTGTCCTTAGCGACGGATTGGACCATTCAAGGGCATGAGAAAACCTACTGGGGCGAAATGGTGGTCCACGGGATTTTGTTTGACCCGTTTATTCTGCTTCTGGTTACACCATCGACACTCTATGCCTACTATCTCACTTTCGAGAAGGCCCTGAAGACAAACGACACCAACCAGAAAAAGCAATTGATGCTGCTGCTGTTGGGCGTCACAATTTCATTGTCCATTGGATTGGTCTGCGATTTTTTACTTCCCACTGTTCTGAAAGTTCACGATTTCATCCGCATGGGTTCCTCCGGCTGCGGCGTCATCTCCCTCTGCGCATTTCTGGCCGTCATCAAGTACAACTTTCTGTCTGTGGGCGTGGAAAAAGCAGCCAGAAATCTGTTTGAAAACATCTTGGACGGCATCATTGTGTTAAGTCCCGATGGCAATATTATCCAGATAAATGAATCGGCAAAGGCCATGTTTCATGTACGGGATTCTGAAATGAAGTCTCTCAAGATTTCGGACCTGCTTGCCAACCATGATTGCACGGAAACCTATCAGAATCGAGAAATCAAAATCGAACGAAAGGGAGAGATGCGGTTTTTTTCCGTATCACAATCAACCATCGAAGAGTATGAGGTCCAACTGGGAAAACTCATCATCGTTCGGGATTTTACAGATATACGGCTGGCCGGCCAGGAAAAGAGACTTCTTCAGGGCCAATTGCAGAAAGCGCAGAAAATGGAAGTCGTGGGTATGCTTGCCGGCGGCGTGGCACATGACCTGAACAACATCCTTTCGGGAATTGTCAGTTATCCAGAGCTGATCTTGCTCCATTTACCTGAAGACAGCCCTTTGAAAAAACCCATCAAGGCCATCCAGGAATCGGGACTGCAGGCGACCGAAGTGGTCGAAGACCTGCTGACCATTGCCAGGGGTGTGGCGATCAGCAAAGAAACCTCCAATCTGAACATTATTGTCGAGGAGTATCTCGCGTCTAACGAACACCGGCAGATCGAGCAAACCCATTCGTTTGTCAAGTTCAACAAGGAACTTGATTCCGATCTTCTCAATGTGAGTTGTTCCAAAATACACATCACCAAGGCTCTCATGAATCTTGTTATCAACGCATCAGAGTCTACAAAGGGTTCATCGGGTACGGTGACCATTTCAACCATGAACCGGTATTTAGATGAGCCGCTCAAAGGGTATGAACAGGTCCACCGGGGTGAATATACGGTACTTATCGTCTCCGATGACGGTCCCGGGATTGCTTCGGAAGACCTGGACAGGATTTTTGAGCCGTTCTATACCAAAAAGAAAATGGGAAGAAGCGGCAGTGGCCTGGGGCTGGCGGTGGTCTGGAATACAATCCAGGATCATAAGGGGTATAAGGATGTCAAAAGCAGTCATAAGGGAACGGTCTTTGAACTCTATTTCCCTGCGGAAAGAAACAAAATAACCCCCGGCAAAAAACCACTATCCCTGGCGGACTATACCGGGAATAAGGAAAAGATTCTCGTTGTTGACGATGAAGCGCAGCAAAGGGATATCGCATTCAGGCTCCTGACTGAACTGAACTATCACGCCGCGACCGTATCAAGTGGGGAATTGGCCATCGAATATATCAAGAGAGAATCTTTTGATCTTATTGTCCTCGACATGGTCATGCCTGAAGGCATCAACGGGCGTGAGACCTATGAGGCGGTCATCAAAATTCGTCCCGGGCAGAAGGCGATCATTGCAAGCGGTTACGCTAAGACCAAAGAGGTAAAAATGGCCCAGGCGCTGGGGGCTGGAAAATATTTAAAAAAACCCTATATTCTGGAAAAGCTGGGTATGGCTGTTAAAGAAGAATTGAAGAAATAGGGGGGTTTCACCTTTCATCGGCAAACACCATCGATCCTCATTGAAACGTTTCTTTTACACACTGATTTGTTGACAGAAGCCGGGAAAATAATTAAAAACAGCAGTGATCCAACCACAGAGTCTGTTAAAGGCAATGCTGGTGGTAAGGGCCTCGGCAAAAAATAAATACACAATCCAGCTTGTCCTTTGGTCCGTCTACTACGTTGCACCTACCAGCACATATCCACTAATATGCACAGGTAGATGCGCCTTGTATACGAACCAAAATACGGCGCAATCTTGCGCATTTATTTTTTGCCGAGGCCCTAAAAACGACGCCACAGGGATGGCTGTCTCAGGACAGGCATTTTGCGCCGGTGGCCTTTAATGAGTATAAACCTGTTATAAAGGAAGGGTATTGTATATGGAATTTGATGGGCCGTTTCAAGCGGAAGATTTTAGAAAATGCGCTGTTTTTCATGGGCATATATGCCCGGGGTTGTCCATCGGATACCGGGCAAGCCAAAGGGCCATGGAATGGCTTAAAGAAAACCGGGCTGAAGATGAGGAGATTGTTGCCATCGTTGAGACCAATGCCTGCGGTGCAGATGCGGTACAGGTGCTGACCGGCTGTACTTTTGGCAAAGGGAACCTTATATTCAAGGATCACGGCAAACAGGTGCTGACCCTGATCAGCCGAAAAAGTGGAGACGGCGTCCGGGTTGCCCTCAAAGCCGGCGCCCTTGAATTGAATGAAGAACACCGGCGACTCATGGACAGGATTCGGAAAGGGGATGCCACCGACGTTGAGAGGAAGCAATTTCAGGAACTTCATCTCAAGCGAAGCCGGGATATCCTGGAAAACACGGAAGAAGCGCTTTTTGATGTACGACAAACCCATGAAGAACTGCCACCAAAAGCAAAAATTGAACCTTCGAAGCCCTGCGATCGCTGCGGAGAGCCGACCATGGCGACCAAATTGGCCGAAAAGGATGGCATGAAGCTGTGCGGCGGATGTCTGAAAGGGCAGGGCACCTGGAAAAATTAGGTTGCCATGATGGTTTGAACCATCGATAATGTGGAAAAATCAACAATTTCTTAAACAGGAGCGAAAAATGGAACCAGTCAAAATAGCGGATGGAATCTTTGGAGTGGGCGTTTCGGATTGGAACATCAGGGATTTTCATGGGTATTCCACTTACCAGGGCACCACGTATAACGCCTATCTAATCCTTGATGATAAAATTACCCTCATTGATACGGTCAAGAAGGAGTTCGGGGATCAACTCCTGGCCAATATCAGCGCCATCGTGGACCCCAAAAAAATTGACTATATGATCAGCAATCACACCGAGATGGATCATTCCAGCAGTCTTCCCCGGGTAATGCATAGAATTGGTGAAGACAAACCCCTTTATTGTTCCAAGATGGGGCGGAAGAATTTATCAAAACATTATTCGCAGAAATGGAATTATCAGCCCGTTGAAAATCTCGAGACCCTGTCATTGGGCAAAAGAACCGTTACCTTCATGGAGACCCGGATGCTTCACTGGCCGGACAGCATGTTTACCTATGTGAACGAGGATAAACTGCTCTTTTCCAGTGATGCCTTTGGACAGCATTACGCGGGTCCTGAAAAATTTGACGATGAGATCGGTGACGATATTTTTCCCCATGCAAAAAAATACTTCGCCAATATCCTAATGCCGTATGCACCGCTCATCCTGAAACTGGTGGATACGGTGACGGAGATGGGACTGCAGATTGACACCATCTGCCCGGACCACGGCATCATCTGGCGAAAGGATCCATCAAAAATCATTAACACCTACGTTAAGTGGAGCAAAATGGAACCCGCACGGAAGGCCGTGGTGATTTACGACACCATGTGGCACAGCACCGAGGCCATGGCCGAGACGATCGCGGAGGCGATGATCCGGGAAGGGGTGAATGCCAAACCGATGCACCTGAGGAGTTGTCACCGCAGCGACGTCATAACGGAGGTCCTGGATGCCGGCGCTATTATTGTGGGTTCTCCCACCCTCAACAACGGCATTTTTCCTACAGTCGCCGATTTTCTGACTTATATGAAAGGGCTAAAACCGCTGAACAAGATTGCGGCTCCCTTCGGCTCTTTCGGGTGGAGCGGCGAGTCCGTAAAACTGGTTCATAAGGCCTTGGAAGAAATGAAATTTAACATCATTGACCCCGGGGTGAGACTTCAGTATGTGCCCGATGAAAAAGGCCTTGCCGCATGTGCGGCCCTGGGCAAGACAATCGCTGACGCACTGCCGGGTCAGTAAACCTGAAGGAAGTCGTCATGAAATGGAAAGCGTTTTTCAATCCGGTCGGGAGTATGGATGCGGGGGAAGCCCGGGCCTATATAACGGCGCATCAGGAAGGCAACTACACCCTGCTGGATGTACGGCAGCCCCGCGAATATGAAGAAAACCGAATACCGGGGGCGACCCTGATTCCCCTGCCGCAGCTTTCTGATCGCCTCCGGGAATTGGACCCTGAAAAACCGGTCCTGGCCTACTGTGCCATCGGCGGCAGAAGTCGCGCCGCCGTGCAGCTACTGGCAGGACAGGGGTTCAAGGAAGTGTATAACCTGCGAGGCGGTATCAAGGCCTGGAACGGCTTGACGGCGGAAGGACCGGTTGATTTCGGAAGTGAAATTTCCAGTGTGAAAGGCATGTCTTCCGTCCAGGTGGTGGACTTTGCTATGGGAATGGAAAAAGGGTTGGCTGCGTTCTACGTTCTGGCGGCCGTTAAATGTGGAGACAAAGCGGTGGCTGATTTGCTGAAAAAGCTTGCCGGCTTCGAGGAGAAGCACCAGCAAAAGCTTCTGGGACTGTATCAAACCCTTAAAGGCGCCGTGGAAAACCGGCCGTCATTTGAAGGGGAAAGCCCTTCGGTTATGGAAGGTGGTTTTGATACCGCTGATTTCATGGAAAAAAACCAACCCCTCATGGAGACAACCGCCGACGTGCTTTCTCTGGCCATGATGTTGGAAAGCCAGAGTCTCGATCTCTACGTCAGGCTGGCGGGCCATGTGGATGACAAAGAAAGTCGGGCCGTTCTCCTCGGGATTGCCGATGACGAAAAAGCTCATCTGAGCGCCCTGGGGGAGATGATCGAGGCCCTTATTCTACCCGTTTGAACTTCCCCTTTACAGCGCCGCAAATCGGACAGTTGTCTTTTGGCGCATCTTCAGTCACAAACCCGCAAACCTGGCATACATAGTAGTCGGTTTCACGGTCCGAAAGCATATCGTTCATGGCTTTTTTGTAGAGGTCGGCATGACCGCTTTCCACGTCCCGGGACCTGGAAAAAGCCTTTACAACGGATTCCTTTCCCTCATCGGTGGCATCCTTGATGAGTTTCGGATATTCTTCCACATTGGCGTTGATTTCGTTATTGAAAGCCGTTTCCAGATTTTCCTCGGTTGATCCGATTTTACCGCGCATCAACTCCAGATACCGGCGTGCATGTACGGACTCGGCGTCTGAAATCGCTCGAAACAAGTGAGCGATCTGGGTGTAGCCTTCCGCTTCCGCCTTTTTGGCAAAGGCCTCGTTTCGAATCGCGGCCTTGGATTCCGCCGCAAATGCATAGGCCAGGTTTTTTTCCGTCAAGTCTGTCATTTGGGTTGACCTCCTTAAAATGGTAAAGATGATCATGGGTGCGTTTGCCGTGCCACAATATGGCATCAAGTGAAAGCCAAGTCAAATATTCACGCAAAAAGTTTGCGCTTTTGGACAAAATCTATTTTAATAAACAATTCTGATCATTGGAGGATTCCCGAAGTCTGCTTTCACCTGCCACCTGCTGTCTGGTAAACCCTGACGGGGAAAAAACGGTGGCGGCAGCCTTCCAAACCATCATCCGTTTGTCAAACAGGCTCAGGGAGAAGTATGGGCTTGCAGGCGGCTGAAAACAATATAATAAAGGAATATTTCCATGCCCAATATCAATAAAAAAGCCCTGGACCGAAAAGTCATACTGTCCGATGACAGCGAAGCAAAACTGAGCCAATTCTGGCGTAAGGAAACCGTTGTGCTGGTATTTCTCCGGCACTTTGGCTGACCCTTCGCCAGGAAGCAGGTGGCGCAGTTGCGCGACAAAGCAGATGATTTTGAGAAAGCCGGGGCCCGGGTGGTGCTGGTCGGAATGGGTCCCCCCAAGGAGGCTGGAAAGTTTCTGGAACGTTTCAAAATTCCTTTTCCCATGATCTGTGATCCCAAGCGGAGACTTTATGATATTTATGGTCTCAAAAAAATGGGTGTTCTTGGCTTTCTTTCACCATCCCTGGTGTTAAAAAGCCTGTCGGCTGTTGCTCAGGGAAATCTGGCGGGGATACCCGAAGGTGATGTGAAGCAACTGGCAGGAGTGTTTGTAATTGATCCTTCCGGGCTTATCCAGTTTCGTCATCTTTCCGCGGACCCGGCCGATTTTCCGCCTGCTGAAGAGGTGCTGGCGGTGCTTGAATCCATTTGATAAATGGCCGTTTATTGACGGCAGGGAGAAAACCATGAGTGAATGGCAAAAAACCGGCTGTGTGTTGTGTGCTCAGAATTGCGGCTTGGAAGTCCGGGTGGAAAATAACCGCATCACAAAGGTTAAACCGGACCGGGACAACCCCCGAAGTCAAGGTTATGCCTGCCGAAAAGGCCTTAACGTGATATATCATCAGTACCCGGCAGGTCGGCTGACCGAACCGCTTAAGCGGGTTGGGAATGGTTTTGAACCTATCAGCTGGGGACAGGCCATGGGGGAAATCGCCCATAAGATGGGTGCGCTGGTAGGCACCCATGGCCCCCGGAGCCTGGCCTATATGGGGGGCAGTGCTCAGGGCGGCCACTTCGAGGTGGCATTCGGGCTGAACCTTCTCAGGGCCATGGGTTCCCAGTACTATTACTCATCGGCCGGGCAGGAATTCAGCGGTTCATGGTGGGTGTACGGCAGAATGCTGGGAAAACAGTACAATGTGGCCACGCCGGATGAACATGGTGCCGACATGTTGGTGGGGTGGGGGTGGAACGGCATGATGAGCCACCAGATGCCCCGGGCCCGAAAAGTGCTGACGGGTTTCAGTAAAGACCCGGAGCGCCTTCTGGTGGTGGTAGATCCCAGAAAAAGTGAAACGGCTGCCATTGCGGATATTCATCTGGCGGTTCGACCCGGAACCGATGCCCTTCTGGCCAAGGCCATGATTTCGCTGATTCTCCATGAGGGATGGGAAAACACCGATTATATACGACATCATGTTTCGGGTTGGGAGCAGGTCGCCCCGTGGTTTGAGGGCTTTGATGTGAAAGCGGCTCTTCGGGTCTGCGATCTGGATTATAACCAGGTGCTGGAAGTCTGCGAGCTCATGACCACCCGACGATGGTGCCTTCATCAGGACCTGGGCATCTACATGGGACGAAACAGCACCCTGAACTCCTATTACCTGAATCTTCTGGGAGTTGTCTGCGGGATTTTCTGTGTGCCCGGAGGCAACGTGATTCCCGGTATGGTCATGCCCATGGGGTTTCATGCGGACGAGCGAAATCCCAAGACCTGGCGCACGGTAAGTACCCATATGCCGCCGGCTGCAGCCGGTTCTTTCCCCCCCAACGTGATGCCGGAAGAGATTCTGAGTGATCATCCGGACCGATTGCGGGCGGTGATGGTAAGTGCCTGCAACCCCCTCAGGTCCTACGCCGATACACAGGCCTTTGAAGCAGCCTTTAAAAAACTGGACCTGCTGGTGGTCAATGAGATGGTGATGAGTGAAACGGCCCAATTGGCGCATTACGTGCTGCCCTGTCGCAGCTACTACGAATCCTGGGACGGCACCTTCTTTCCCTGGACCTTCCCCAAGGTTTTTTTCCAAATGCGGGGGCCTGTGGTGGAACCTGAAGGTCAGTGCCTGGAAGCGGCCCAGATTTTTACCATTCTGGCCGACCGGTTGGGGCTGGTTCCCGAAATTCCGGACGATCTGCACCAGGCGGCCGGAGGGGAGCGCCTGGCTTTCGGCGCAAAGCTGATGCAATGGGCCGCATCGGAACCCCGGGCAATGAAAAGTATGCCTTTTGTGCTGGCCAAGACCCTGGGCCGGGTGTGGAACAGTGCGGCGTTGCCGGCCTTGTGGGGAATGTTGATGACCGCACCGGAAGCATTTCGAAAAAATGCCGTCCTTGCAGGATTTAAGGCGGGGATGGATCAGGGGGATCGCATTTTCCAGGCCCTCATGGATAATCCCCAGGGAATCTGGGCGGGTGAGGTGGATCCCGATGACAACATGGCATTCGTTAAAACCCCTTCAGGTAAAATTGAGGTCTACATCCCTGAGCTGGCAGATCAAGCTCAGAAAATCGATGCCGCCGGCGAAAGCGAAGGGCTCCGGATGCCCGATGAATTCCCCATGGTCCTGAATGCCGGAAGGCACATGGACTACAATGCCAATACCCTGATGCGGAACCCCGAATGGAACCGGGGAAAGCGGGCCTGCACCGTAGCCGTCAATCCGGATGACGCGGCGGTTCTGGATCTGCTGGACGGGGATTCAGTGCAGGTGGTGACCGAGGCCGGCAAAGCGGTGGGAGAGCTCCAGGTTTCGACTCAAGTGCGTAAAGGTTCGGTGTTGATTCCCCATGGATTCGGGTTGACCTATGATGGTGAGGTTTACGGCATCAACGTCAACCGGTTGACCAAAAACACCCACCGAGACCCTTTGGGTACGCCGCTGCACCGGTATGTGCCATGCCGACTGGAGAGGATTGGTTGAAGGCTTGCTGAAGATATTTACGATTTACAAAAGCGAATGCCGAATATCGAACAAAGAATTCAGAACAGTAGAAGTGATTGGAAAACCTCGGACTTCGATTACGCCAATGGCATGATTCGATATTCTGCGGTTCACCTTAAAGGCCGACAAAGAACGTTTTATCAACGCCCTGCACAAGGCTGGCAGATGTATCCTTTCGTGGGTGCATCCGGAGTTTCTGACAAGATCTTAAAAGCGCAACATAACACTCGGAAG
>CAYPQJ010000148.1:0-11215 GCA_964412835.1 uncultured Desulfobacteraceae bacterium
CCTAGGCCAAAGCTTCGGGGAAACCTGAGAAGGTCATTGAAAAGATAGTCGAGGGGAAGATGAAGAAATTTTTTTCAGAAGCTTGCCTCTTGGAGCAAACCTTTGTGAAAAATTCGGACATTACCGTCCAGGACCTCGTGAATGAGATCATCGCCAAAACCGGTGAAAACATTGTTATCAAACGGTTTTCAAGGTTTCAGTTGGGGGATTCAGAGAATAGCTGATCGTCACCGTTAGGAGAAGCGTCATGAAAGAAGAAATCCTTTCCGAGTTGCGTCAGAAAATGAACAAGGCCGTCGATGCCCTTAAAAAGGACTTCCTTAGAATCAGGACCGGCAGGGCCTCCACGGCCTTGCTGGATGGCATCAAAGTTGATTGCTACGATACACAAATGCCCATTGACCAGGTTGCCACCATCTCTGCACCCGAAAGCCGCCTGATTACCATCCAGCCCTGGGATCAAACGATCATGGGGAGTGTGGAAAAAAGCATCCTGAAATCGGAATTGGGGCTCACACCCATGAACGACGGCAAAATCATTCGCATATCCATCCCGCCTTTGACCGAAGAAAGGCGAAAAGAGCTGGCCAAACTGGCTAGAAAAATGGCGGAAGAGAACAAGATTTCAATCCGGAATCTCAGGCGGGAAGCCAACGAGATGTTCAAGGAGTTGAAGACTGAAAAAGAAATCAGCGAGGATGAGCTTTACCGATCCCAGGATGATGTTCAGAAAATAACCGATGAATTCATCAAGAAAGTGGATGAAACAACCGCTCAAAAAGAACAGGAGATTATTGAATTCTGATACATGACGTCAATCATAAGCAAAGAAAGCCTGCCGAAACATGTCGCCATTATCATGGATGGAAACGGCCGATGGGCGGAAAAGCACGCTTTTCCACGTGTCAGAGGGCATCGAAAGGGAGCGGAATCCGTCAGAACAATTGTCACGCTCTGTCGTGAACTGGGTATTGGCTACCTCACCCTTTATGCTTTTTCGGAAGAAAACTGGAAAAGGCCCCCCCACGAAGTCAACGCACTCATGAAACTCCTTGGAAGTTTCCTGAAACGCGAGTTGAAAGAGATGAAAGAAAATGGCATTCGCTTGAATGTGATCGGCCGAACCGAGAAGCTTCCCACCAACACCAGAGAGGTACTGCTGGATACCATCCGACAAACATCCCATGGAAGCAAAATGGTTTTGACCCTTGCCCTCAGTTATGGCGGCAGACAGGAGATACTGGACGCGGTTCGCGCCTTAGCAGTCAAGGTCAAAAACGGCGTTATGGATCCTGAGAACATCTCGGAGGATCAATTTTCAGGCAGCCTTTATACCAGCGGGATGCCTGATCCGGATCTACTCATCCGGACCAGTGGCGAATACCGTATCAGTAATTTTCTGCTCTGGCAGATTTCCTACAGTGAAATCTACATCACCCCAACCCTGTGGCCCGACTTTGGTGAAGCGGAATTTTTGAAAGCACTTTCGGAATACCGGAAAAGGGACAGGAGATTTGGCGCTGTCGCGACAACATAACGAGAATTTTCGGAGTTGCCCATAATGGCAACCACGGACAAAATGCATCTGAAACGATGGCTTACGGGCATCATCGCTGTCCCGATCCTGATTTTCCTGATCGGTTTCGGCCCCAGATACCTCTTTTACATCCTGCTCTGTGCTGCCGCCCTGGTCGGCCTTTGGGAATATTTCAGGATCACTGCCCCCGGACTTTCCCCTTATATCAAATGGATCAACAGTGCTCTGGTCCTGGTGCTCTTTGTTGCCGTTTACATGCGGCAGGCATTGCTTTTACCCGGCATTATGGTGCTTTGGGCTTTTTTCCCGTTGGCCGTTGAAGTATTTACCTTTTCTGCCGAGAAGGAAAAAGAACCGGCAATGTCCAGCATGGCGGCCCTAATGGGACCGGTCTACACCGCGCTCCCCCTGGCCCTGCTCGTATTTATTGATATGCGCCCTCAGGGACACCTCTGGATCTTTTTTCTACTGGCCGTGGTTTTTTCCTGTGACACCGGTGCATTCTATTTTGGCAGGTCTTTCGGAAAGCACAAACTCCACGAACGCGTAAGTCCCGGAAAAACCTGGGAAGGTGCAGCCGGAGGGGTATTTTGCAGCCTGCTTGCCGCCATGTTATTTGTTAAGTTCATAGACATCCATCTGTTTAATGTGTCTCTGGTCCTGCTGGTCATCACTCTCGCCATCGCCAGCCAGATCGGGGATCTGGCTGAATCCGTATTAAAACGAAACCAGGGGGTCAAAGATTCGGGGAATATTCTTCCGGGTCATGGCGGCATACTGGACCGCATTGACGGGCTTCTATTTGCCATACCGATCCTTTTTTTCTATCTCAGCATATAACCCTTATCAAAAACACAGGGCAAAGGCGAATGCATGAAAACGACGACCACGGATCATAAGGTGAAAAATTTAAGTGTATTGGGATCCACGGGTTCAATCGGTGTAAATGCGCTGAAGCTGGCTCGCGCCAATCCGCAGAGATACCGGGTACGCGCACTTTCAGCGGGAAAAAACATTGGCATCCTGCGAAACCAGATAGAGATGTTCAAACCGAAAGCCGTTGCTGTTTTAGATGAATCCCTCGCCATGGATCTCAAGAAAACCCTAACCGGGAGCGATCTTCCCGACATCCTTTTCGGTCCAGACGGGTTCAAACATCTGGCAACCATGGACGAGGTCGATACCATTGTTTCCGCCATCACCGGCGCCGCAGGCCTTATGCCCACCTTTGAAGGGATTAAAGCGGGTAAAGAGATTGCCCTGGCCAACAAAGAAACCATGGTCATGGCAGGGCCTCTTGTCCTAGCCGAAGCGGAAAAACAGGGGGTTTCCATTCTGCCCATTGACAGTGAACACAGCGCAATCCTCCAATCCCTCCAGGGACATCAAAAAGAGGACCTGAAACGCATTATTCTAACGGCTTCGGGCGGCCCCTTCAGGAACCTGACGCTCAAGCAAATGGCCCAGGTCAGCGCCGCCCAGGCCCTGAAGCACCCCAATTGGGAAATGGGTCCGAAAATCACCATCGATTCAGCCACCATGATGAACAAGGGGCTTGAGGTCATTGAAGCAAAATGGTTGTTCGATGTGGAGATAGAAAAAATTGACGTCCTCATACACCCCCAGAGTATTGTTCACTCCATGGTGGAATACAAGGACGGTTCCATCATCAGCCAGATGGGCATCCCTGACATGATGATTCCCATTGCCTATGCCCTTAGCTATCCCAGGCACATCAAAACCGGACTCCCCCCCCTGAAGCTGGAAGAAGTGGGGCCCCTCAATTTCGAAAAGCCGGATCTTAAACGGTTCAAATGCCTCGCGTTGGCTTTGACGGCAGCCTCAGCCGGTGGGAGCATGCCCGCAGTATTAAACGGTGCCAACGAAATCGCCGTGGATGCATTTCTAAAAGAAAAGATCGGATTTTTGGATATCCCCAAACTGATCGAACAAACCATGGAAGCTCACGAAACGCATCCCATCGATCGAATCGATTCGGTCATGGATGCCGACAGGTGGGCACGTGAAAAAACCTTTGCCAATCTTATGGCCTACTGAATCCAGGTAAACCCATGCATTATTTTATTTACTACGTTCTCCCTTTTCTGGTTGTTTTGGGCGTTCTGATTTTTTTCCATGAACTGGGGCATTTCCTAGTTGCCAAGCACTTCGGCATAAAAGTCCTTAAGTTTTCACTGGGTTTCGGCCCGAAGGTCCTGGGGAAAAAGATCGGGGAAACTGAATACCTCATTTCCGCCATCCCTCTGGGCGGCTATGTGAAAATGCTCGGCGAAAGCGATGACAAGGAAGAAGACCCCATTCTTCCTGAAGATGAAGCAAAGTCTTTCAGCCATAAACCCACCATTCAAAGAATTGCCGTTGTGGCCGCAGGCCCCATGTTCAATCTTCTTCTGGCCCTAATCATTTTCTGTGCTTCTTTTGGTTTCACCGGTATGCAGGTCCTGACCACTGAAATTGGTCAGGTGCGTGAGGGATCTCCAGCCGACAAAGGAGGCCTCAAAAAAGGTGACCTGATTATTTCAGTTGACGGCACGGAGACGGATACCTGGCCGCAGCTAAAGGAAATCGTTGGGGACAACCAGGGGGAACCCATCAAATTAACCCTTTTAAGAAATGGGCAATTGTCAACTGTTACCGTCATTCCTGAAATGAGCGTGGTCAAGAATATTTTTGGTGAAGAAATCAAAACTCCGCTTTTGGGGGTTGTCTCAGCCGGGTCCTTCAGGGAAATTAAAGTGGGCCTTTTGGGGGCACTGAAAGAGGGATCCCTTAAAACCTGGGAAATCATCAAACTGACCTGTCTGACGGTTGTCAAACTTTTTCAGGGGATCGTTTCCATCAAAACCCTTGGGGGCCCTATTCTGATTGGCCAGATGACCGGCCAGCTGGCCGAGCAGAGCTGGACCTATCTCATTCCTTTTACGGCGGTTATCAGCATCAATCTGGGCATTTTGAACCTTTTACCCATACCGGTTCTGGACGGTGGTTTTATTATTTTTCTACTGATTGAACTGATCATCGGCCGCCCCCTGAATGTCAGAAAACGGGAATTTGCCCAGAAACTGGGCATCGGTCTTCTCGTAATGCTCATGATGGTTGTCATCTACAACGACATCGCGAGAATTCTGCAATAGATGATTACGATTAACCCATGATCCTTGCACTCAATACCTCTACCCGGCAATGCAGTATCGCGCTGTTGCGTATGGACCGCACGGTTATTGCTGAAAATCTGATGTCCGAAGGAAAAGGGCACTTTGGCGGCCTCATGCCGGCCGTTGACATGCTGCTCACCGGTTCCGGGTTAAAACAAAAAGACATCAAATGCATTGCCGTAGCCACCGGGCCCGGCAGTTTTACCGGCCTTCGGGTGGGCCTTTCCCTGGCAAAAGGGTTCTGCCAGGCCCTTCAAATCCCTGTCATCGGCATATCCAGCCTGAGGGCCCTGGCCTTTCAGCTTCCCTTTTCAGCTCACCCCATCGCGCCGATTCTCTCCTCGAGAAAGGGGGAAGTCTTCACAGCCCTTTTCCTCTGGAACCGGGAAAAGGAACTTCAGCGAAAAGAAAAAGACAGCTGTTTCAAACTGGACACCTTACCCTCTCTTTTCACCGAAACGACTGTTTTCATTGGAAACGACTTTTCGAACCAGGGTAACCTGCTGAAAAAATTAGTCGGAAGCCATGCCAGGATCGCCCCCCCCCAATGCTGGCAACTCAACGCCTCTTCCATAGGCGCCCTGGCCCTTAACCGTTTCGATGACGGTGATATTGACGATCCGGGGACCTTGGTCCCCAGATATTTCAGACCACCGGATATACGACCAAAACCGGGTTTACCAAACCCGTGAATAATCCGCGTTGACAACCCCATCCAAAATAAATATAACAGCAACAACTTCTACGCCATCAACCCCATAGGTTTATCACATATGAACAAGGAAACACGCATCAACAACAAGTTGCCTTTGGCAAGAGAAGGATTCCCGTTTATATTCATCGGAATCGGAATCACCCTCATTTTTGCATTCTTGGGTTGGGCGACGTTCACCATTATAACAAGCGTCATTACGATTTTTGTTATCCGCTTTTTCAGAGACCCCGAACGACACCATAAAGAAGAAAAAAATGCCGTGCTGACGCCGGCGGACGGGCGTATTATTGAAATCAAGCATATGGACGAAAAAGACAATCCCTTGGGCCAATCGTCCATCAAGGTGTCTATTTTCATGAACATTTTCAATGTTCATGTGAACCGAATACCGATTGAGGGGGCCATTAAGAAAATTTCCTACCATCCGGGGAAATTTTTTTCAGCGGACCTGGATAAAGCATCCGAGCAGAATGAAAACAACCGAATTACACTGGAAACAGTTGATTCAAAGGAAATTCTGGTGATCCAGATCGCCGGTTTGATCGCAAGACGCATCGTCTGCTGGGTTGATAAGGGGGACACCGTTAAAACCGGTCAAAGATTCGGTCTTATCCGCTTTGGCTCCAGACTCGAAGTTTTTCTCCCTGCGGACAGCAGAATTGTTGCCCAGGTTCGACAAAAGGTCAAAGCCGGGGAAACGGTTATCGGGTATCTAAATGCCTAACATGAGATGAAAATCACCGGTGGTCAGATAAGGGGGAGGGTTTTAGCAGCACCCAAAAATCTTGAAATTCGCCCCAGCAGCAACAAGGTCCGGGAAGCAATCTTCAACATCATCGGACAGGATCTCTCCGGTTCAAGGGTACTGGACATGTTCTCCGGCACCGGACTTCTGGGTATAGAAGCCCTGAGCCGAGGCGCTACCCTCGCTGTCTTTGTGGACGATGCAAAGCAATCCCTTTCCCTCATTAAAAAGAACCTTGCGCGGTGTAGATACGAAAATTCAGGGCAAATATGTAAATGGGACCTCTCGAAAGGGCTTCCGGAGAAAGGCCCCTATCTTGATGTAACTTACGATCTGGTGTTTCTCGATCCACCCTATCGAAGTCATCTGGCGGCGGGCTTAATCGAAGAACTATCCGCTTCGGCACGGCTGGCGCCTGGGGCCCTCATCGTTTTGGAAACCGGCAAAACCGCAGAGACAAAGCATGTTTTGCCGCTACATTTGCTTGAAACCCGAATCTATGGAGATACCAAACTCAGTATTTATAAAAAAAAGGACCCTTCATGAAAAAAGCTATCGCCGTTTATCCCGGATTTTTTGATCCCATAACCAATGGACACCTCAGCATTGTTTCAAGGGGACTGGAGATATTCGATAAATTGATTATTGCCATTTTGAACAACCCCAAGAAGGTCCCCTTGTTTTCCATCGATGAAAGAATCGAAATGATTGAAAAAGCGGTCCACCAGAATTCAAGAATAGAAGTGGATACCTTTGATGGGCTTCTGGTGGATTACGCGATCCACAAAAATTCAAATGTGGTTCTGAGGGGATTACGCGCACTTTCGGATTTCGAATATGAATTCCAGATGGCCCTCATGAACCGAAAGCTCAATCGCGATGTCCAATCCATATTTCTAATGACGGATTACAAATGGTTTTATATAAGTTCAACGATTATCAAGGAAGCCGCAAGCTTTGGCGGGGATGTAAGCGGCCTGGTTCCTGAGATTGTTAACCAAAACCTGAAAGAAAAATTTAAAAACACAAATAATGCTTGACACTCTTTTCGACATAAGCCATATTCATTGCTCATAAAATTGGTCATTGCAAGTATTATATTTTGGTACGGGAATACAAAATATAATAACAATTTCTGAAGTCTCTTTTACGAGACCATTGCAGGAGGTTTAATGGTGGCCCTCACCAAAGAAAAAATTATTGATAATATTTATCATCAGGTCGGACTCAGCAAAAGCCAATCGCGAGCGTCAGCGGAAGGACTCCTTGAAATCATCAAGGAAACCCTCGAAAGCGGGGAAGACCTTTTAATCAGCGGTTTTGGAAAGTTTCTGGTGAAAGAAAAAGCATCAAGGCGCGGCAGAAACCCACAGACCACGGAAGACCTGCAACTGAGGGCAAGAAGGGTTGTGGTATTCAAAACGTCAGGAGTTCTTCGAGATAAAATTAATGCAAATTAGCGTTTAACCGCTGTCAGCGGATCTGTTGGAAAGGGATGTATTTAACGCTGGTTCCGTCCTGTGTTTCCGACCCTTATTGTGAGTCGGCCGAGCCTTATTGTGAATTGGGCACGAGAGCAGGATCGCAACCCTGCGGTCTGGATGCCGGGAAGCTGGACGTTATGGTTCAACCTAAAATTTTCAATATTTTACGCAGTTCTGTTTTTACCTCTTCAATAATTGGACTTGAAAAGGCCGTTTTTTCAGGCTTTTCCCCTTTAAATCGAAGCCTGGCGCCTTCAATGGTCATCTTTTCCTCATAAAGCAGCCGCTTTATTTCCAGCAAAGTTTCCAGGTCTTGTTTCTGATAGGTCCTCTGGTTGGAATCGGCCCTTTGGGGTCTGATCTGGGAAAACTCACTCTCCCAGTATCTCAGAACGTAGGGCTCAACCCCTACGATACGACTCGCTTCTCCAATACGAAAATATTTTCTGTTCTCAGTAATCTGGACCATCTTTTATTAGCCCTCCCTCAATTTACCTCCCATCTTCTGCCCGATTTTTTCAACCATTGCTTCGTACAAACTATTTACCGCTTCCCCATCAAGGGTACCCCGATCCGATCGAAAAGAGATCTTAAAAGAAATGGCCTTTTTAGATTGATCGATCCTTTCTCCCTCATAGAAATCAAAAACATGTACGGATTCCAGTAGATCGCGCCCCTCTTCCTTGATAATATCCATGACGGCGCCGCACTCAATCCGACGATCCAAGAGCAGTGAAAGATCTCTATGAACAGCCGGAAACTTGCCAAAAGGGACAAACGCCTTTTTTTCAGGTAGCGCCGCCAACAGGGCTGCCACATCAAGCTCAAAAAGGCAGACATGGTCCATCTTCAGCTCATAGGCCTCAATCACCTCAGGAGAAGCAAAACCAACCTGACCAATGCGTGTATCACCACCATAAATCCCGGATGAAATGCTCGCATCATACCCTGGGAGGTCCTTCTCCGGTTTGAACCGGAAACCCTCAAGTCCCAGTTCTTTTAACAGCACCGCCAATATTCCTTTGACGTCATAAAAATCAACGGGCCGTTTTTCATTGTAACAGGTTTTTTCAGCATGCGCACCCACCATGACACCGGCCAAGCAGATTTTCTCAAGCGGCTGCACATGATTTTCCTTGTCAAAGAAAACCTTTCCCCACTCAAAAAGCTTAAGATCTCCCATTTCATGAAGGACATTGTACCTGACCGTCTCCATGAGCCCGGGAATCAAAGAGGTTCGCAGAACAGACTGATCCACTGTGAGGGGGTTCATGATCCTGGTAAAATCTTTCAACGGACTGACTGTTTCCCCCACAAGGGCATTTACAGAATCGGGAGAAACAAAACTGTAGGTGATGATTTCAGAGAAACCGAAAGCCTTCATCATTGTCCTGACCTTATCCCGCAGTAACAGGTCAGGCGATTCCGATCCCTCGGAAGGCGTGATCCGGGGTGAAATCACAGGAATATTGTCGAATCCATGGAGTCTTGCCACCTCTTCCACCAGATCCACTTCCCGTTTGATATCCACCCTGAATGTGGGCGGTATAACATATAGAGAGTCTTGATTCCCATCCTCCCCAACCTTCATGTCAAGCGCATCAAAGTAATCTTTCATGGCACTTTTTGAAATGGAAGTTCCCAGTATGGCGTTGGCTTTTTCAGATCGGAAAGAAATACGGGGGGCCGTATAGGGTTTGGAATAGTTGTCCATTATGCCTTTGGCCGTCACACCATCGGCCAGCAGGTCAATAAAATAAAGTGCCCGGTTAAGGGCGGAGATCACACCCCCGATATCGGCGCCTCTTTCGAACCGATAAGAAGCTTCCGTGGACAACCCCAGCCGTTTTGACGCCCGACGAATGGTAATGGGATCGAAAAAGGCACTTTCCACCAGAATATTTTTCGTATTTTCATGAATTTCAGAGTTTAAACCACCCATAATACCGGCCAGCGCAACGGGGTTTTCACCATCACAAATGAGGAGTGTTTCCGGGTCCAGATCCCGCTTCACCCCGTCCAGTGTTGTGAAAGCCTCTCCTTTTTCAGCTCTGCGAACCTCGATTCGATTCTCACTCAGCCTGTCATAATCAAACGCATGAAGGGGTTGCCCCATTTCAAGCATCACATAGTTACTCACATCCACCAGATTGCTGATACTTCGAACACCGGACTGAAAAAGCCGGTAGCGCATCCAGAATGGTGTCGGCTTAAGGCAAACATCCTGCACAACCGCTGCCGCGTAACGGGGACACCCATCGGGGTCCTGGACGGAAACATCCGTCAGCCCGTCCACGGCCGGCCCTTTTTCATCCACCCCTTTTTCAAAACTTTTCAGCTGTTTTCCCGTATTAGCGGCAATCTCTCTGGCAATCCCCAGAACACTGGCACAATCCGGCCTGTTGGGGGTAATACTCACATCAAAAACCCAGTCGGGAAAGGGTAACAGCGAGGGCAGGGACGTTCCGGGGGCTACATCCTCAGGCAGAATCATAATCCCACTGTGATCATCCGTCAGACCCATTTCATCTTCTGCCAGCAGCATCCCTTTTGAAATCTCCCCCCGAATACGACCTTCCTTCATTTTCGTCCCATCCGGAAGTTTTCCGCCCGGCAAAATCAAGGGCGCCAGAACCCCTTCGGAAGCATTGGGTGCGCCGCAAACCACCTGGACCATATCGGTTCCCGTATCGACCCGACAAAGGGACAGGCGATCGGCGTTGGGATGGGGCGTCACCTCCAGAATCCTAGCCGCCAGGATATGGTCCAGATTCTGACCCACCACCTCAATCCCTTCCACCTCCAGACCCGCCATGGTCAGAACATGACCGAGTTCCTCGGGAGAAAGCGCGATATCAACGTGTTCTTTCAACCAGTTTAAGCTTACCTTCATGGATTATACTCTGTTAGAAGCTGTTAGCGGTTAGCGGTTGGCCATTAGCTGTTCGCTTTTAAAACCGCGGCTTGCCGACTTAGAATTGGTTCAAGAACCGCATATCATTCTTGAAGAAGAGTTGAATGTCATCGATCCCATATTTCAGCATGGCAATTCTCTCAACCCCCATACCAAAGGCAAAACCACTGTATACATCAGGATCATAGTCGACGAAACCGTATACTTCAGGGTCCACCATACCGGAACCCAGTATTTCCAGCCATCCCGTATGGGAACATGTCCTGCATCCTTTTCCCCCACACATAACACACCTGATATCCACCTCGGCACTGGGCTCGGTAAAAGGGAAAAAACTGGGTCTGAAACGCAGACGGGTATCGCTGCCGAACATCTGATGAATGAATCGGGTCAGCGTACCTTTCAATTCACCAAAGGAAACATCCCGGTCCACCAGAAGCCCCTCCACCTGATGGAACATGGGGGTATGGGAAACATCCGAATCACGCCGATATACTTTCCCCGGTGCAATGACACTGACAGGAGGCTGCCGGGTTTCCATGACACGCACTTGAATGGGAGAGGTATGGGTTCTCAAAACCACATTTTCGGATATATAAAATGTATCCTGCATATCCCTGGCAGGATGATCTTTGGGCAGGTTC
>CAYPQJ010000149.1:0-11052 GCA_964412835.1 uncultured Desulfobacteraceae bacterium
CCTGCATATACACGGTTTGCCTGTGGCGAAGGGGCTTTTGGCAGAACAACTGGTTAGAGTGGACCTAAGTCCGGATGTCCTCGACCGGCGGCCCCGCCAACTGAGCGGGGGTGAATTGCAGCGGCTGGCCTTGGCCAGAGCACTGATTTCCGATCCGGCTGTTATTATTCTGGACGAACCCACCAGCATGCTGGATTCGCTCACACAGGCCCGGATCATCGGCATGTTGCGGGATGTTCAACAAAAAACCGGAGTCGCTTATCTGTTTATCAGTCACGACGGGGATCTGGTTCGGATTTTCAGCAGCTGTGCCTATGAACTTCACGAAGGAAAACTCAAATATTTAGAACCTGAAGATGGACACTGTGCCCATGAAAACCAAAACCCCTGAACCCGGAGACTGGGCAAAAAAGTGGTCCTATCAAATGGCACTTTGGAAACGGGACCGGAAAGGAAAATGGGGTGATGTAAACTCCACAGAGTTCTGGAACGGCTTTAATCTATGGGAGTCCTATGAACCGCACACCCGATACCCGGGTGAACTGATGTCACCCATTTTGAAGTGTATTGATACCCAAACAACTGTCCTGGATGTGGGAGCGGGGAGTGGCGCTCTGGCGTTGCCCATGGCCATGGCGGCCCGACGGGTTACGGCGGTTGAGCCTTCTTCGGCCCAATGCAGCCGGTTGAAACGAAAAGCCGCGGATTTGGGCGTCAGTAACCTGGTTGTGGTGGAAAATGCCTGGGAAGATGTGGGCATGGAACCGGTGGGATGCCACGACATTGTGACCGCAGGGTATTGTCTGTTTATGGAGGATATTCAAGGGGCGCTGCGAAAAATGCATGCCCTGGCCCTGAACAAGATCTTTCTGGTGCATCCGGCGGGTCATGATCTTATGGAAATCATGGGGCAGATCCTGGGTCGCCGAACCGCTTTTCCCGACCACCATATACTTTTGAACCTGTTGCACGAAATGGGTTGGGAGGTTCAACCTCATATTTTTACGCGCGATTTCGAGCTGCCCCTCGACCTTCAGATGAATATGTTCCGCTATTCCCAGGGATTTGAAGCACGGGAAATTGAGAAGATCGAGGTTTACCTCAGGAAAACCGGGCGACTCTTTATGCGGAAGGGTGAAGCCTGGGTGCGCCGGCGATATGTTGATGCTCTGCTGTCTGTTCTTATGCCAACGTTGAGAAAATACTGAATCCCAGTTCCACTGAACATCACCCCGTTTCCTCTTATCCCTGAATATCCCTTGGCGAGAAAGCGCACTGATCGCACTATCGGAATTCCAAATGGCAATCAGAAATTCTATCGGATTTTCCAGTTTGACAAAAAGGGATATCTGAAATATCTACAGGTTGATTTCGAAATTACCACTTCAGAAAGGGGATAAAATGAGTGAAGAATACCGAAATATGTGGAAAGACCTGGGGCTCGATCTTGAGGCCCATGATATGTTGCTGGAAGTTTTGGGGAAAGGCTACCAGGACATCTACCTGGCCCAGAAGGATCGTCCGGAAGGCATGGGCTATTTTGATTTTGTTTTGAGCGAAGTGCATGGCCTGCGCATCAAGGAACTGATGGATGAAAAGGCGGCAGGCCGAAAGGTCGTTGGATCTTTCTGTGTTTTCGTGCCCGAGGAGATCGTGCGGGCAGCCGACGCCACCTTGGTGGGGCTGTGCACCGGCGCTGATTTTGCCACCGAGGAGGTGGAGAAAATCCTTCCCCGCAACACCTGTTCTTTAATCAAATCCGCTTTCGGTTTCAAACTGGGAAAGGTGTGTCCTTATATCGAATCGGCAGACATGATCGTGGGCGAGAACACCTGTGACGGAAAGAAAAAATCCTATGAAATTCTAAAAGATATGACGCCCAATCTCTATGTAATGGACTTGCCCCAGATGAAATCCGCCGAAGGTCGCGCGCTTCTTAGGGCTGAGTATTTTCGTTTCAAAGAGGCGGTTGAAAAATTGACGGGCGTGACCATTGATGCGGAACGATTAAAGAAAGGCATTGCAATCGTCAACAACAAGCGGAAAGCCATTCACAGGCTCTCCTTACTCAGGAAGGCGGATCCCGCACCCATCTCCGGTCTTGATGCCCTTCTGGCCAATCAGGTGTTTTTCTATGACGATCCGGTCCGCTTTACGGATTCCGTGAACAAAATCTGTGATGAGTTGGAAGGCCGCATTGATAAAAAGGAAGGCCCCTTTCCCAAAGGCGCACCTCGAATCCTCATGTCCGGATGCCCCATGGCGGTCCCCAATTGGAAACTGCCCTGGATCATTGAATCATCCGGTGCGGTGATTGTGGGAGAAGAGTCCTGTGTGGGAGAACGGGGTGTCCGAAATCTCACGGATAATCGCAGTAGCACCGTCGATGACCTCATGGAAGCCATCGTTGACCGTCATTTCAAGGTGGATTGCGCTATTTTCACACCTAACCCGGATCGGTTGGCCCATGTGGAAGAGATGTTCCGGGAATACAAAGCGGACGGCGTCATCCATTACGGACTTCAGTTCTGTCAGCCCTATATTGCCGAATCCATGCCGGTTGAAAAGGCCCTGGAAGAAAAGGGAATTCCGACCCTGCGTATTGAAACGGACTACGGTATGGAGGATGTGGGGCAATTGAAAACGCGTGTGGAAGCCTTTATGGAAGTGCTGAAACCATAGGACGGGTAAAGAGATCATGCGGTATGCGGGTATTGATATTGGTTCCAGAACCATAGAACTGGTGGTGGTGAAAGACGGTGACATTGCT
This sequence comes from uncultured Desulfobacteraceae bacterium, assembly GCA_964412835.1. Classification (GTDB taxonomy): domain Bacteria; phylum Desulfobacterota; class DSM-4660; order Desulfatiglandales; family Desulfatiglandaceae; genus NaphS2. The sequence continues at coordinate 2,771 of CAYPQJ010000149.1, forward strand.
GCAACCAAACAGACGGATACGGGCTTCGATCCCATGGCCCAGGCCAGGGAATTGCTTAGTGGCGTGGCGTTTGACAGGATTATGGCCACCGGTTACGGGCGGAACCTTTTTGAAATCGCTTTTGATGCACCGACGGTGACGGAGATCAAGGCCTACGGGGTGGGGGTAAGCGCCCTCATCCCGGCAGCCGGAACCATTCTGGATATCGGAGGACAGGACAGCAAAGCCATTGCTCTGAACGGGGAGGGGGCTGTGAGGAAATTCGAAATGAACGACCGTTGTGCCGCCGGTACCGGAAAATTTCTGGAGATCATGGCGCGAACCCTCGGGTTTGACCTGGCGGAATTCGGTTCCGAGGCCCTGAAGGCCGAAAAAGAGCTGCACATCAACAGCATGTGCACGGTGTTTGCGGAATCTGAAGTCACCTCTCTTGTGGCCAGGGGAGAGGAGCGAAGGGCCATTGCCCTGGGGCTTCATCAGAGCGTGGTCCGTCGTGCTGTGGGGATGATCAAACGGGTCTCTTTAACAGGCCCCATGGTGTTTGCGGGCGGGGTCGCCAGAAACCCCTGCATGCGTAGGTTGTTGGAAGAGGCGTTGAAACAGGAAATGCTCATACCGGAAGATCCCCAGATGGTGGGTGCACTGGGTGCGGCGCTGCTGTCCGCTCGTGCGGCAACATAAAAAGGGGAAAAGGAATGGGTGAACGGTAAATGGCTATTTACATCCATCGCGAGGCAAGCTTCAGAAGAACCCTGGATACCTTGGCCAGGGGAGATAAAACCGCATCCCAGGCCGTTTCCAGGGCGGAGGAAATCATTGAAGAACTGGCTTCCGGCGATTACCAGGCCATTGAAATCGTCAGTCGGCGAACCCAACACGGCGAACTCAGAATCAATGGATGCCGAAAATACAACCTCTCAGTAATTTTTCTTGACATATATCTTGTCTGAAATATGATGCAAAAAGTATAACCGGCCTATCCATACAAAGCCCTCAACCATTCACTCAAGGCCGTCATATGGAGTATCCCCTCAAATGTTGTCTGTTTCGTTCCACCGGGTCTTTCTATTCCGGGGGAGAGTCATGAGCTTCAAGAAACATCTAAAATCCACAATCGGTTTCATAAAAACGTCCACCGCGCTTTGAAAGGCTGTATTTAGATGGTGGTATTTTGAATTTTCCATGCAATGGCAGCCCTACGTACAATACATGGGAAAATCAATACCGAATTTTCCGTTTTTTTCTTGATAATATCAGAATAGATGGAAAAATTTTCCGTTCTATATCACTTTTGAGCGGCGCGGCGCACCCATGGCACCGGGAAAACACTGATTTAGGGCCTCGGCAATAAATAATTGCGCAAGGCGTTGTTCATAATGACATACGAGAAAGCGTTAAGAATCTTAAATGAGTATGGTGAAGAATCGGCTTGGACTCTACACTGCTTAGCTGTTTCCAACATGGCGGAGCATCTATCCGAAGTTATTACAAAGAGATTCGAAATCAATGTTGAGTTTTTACGGTGTGCTTCATTGCTCCATGATATTGGAAGATACCGTAGTCATGATCCCATTATGCATGGTGTAGAAGGATATCACCTCCTTACCGCTTTGGGTTATGGCGAAGAGGCCTTTGTCTGTGCGTCACATATTCTGTATGGTCTTTCCAGAAACGAGGCTGTTCAGTTTGGACTACCATCAATCGATTTCAAGCCAAAATCAATTGAAGAAAAGCTTGTGCCTTTGATTGATTTCATGATTGAGTTCGATCAGCCGACCACATTGGATCGACGTTTCGCCTCTTTACGAGAAAGAAATTTCAAAAATGTATTCTTTATAAAAAAACTGAAGGAGGCTGAAAAGACCGCGAAGTGCTTTATGTTGCAGTTGAGCGAGAAAATAGGGGAATCCGTTGAGAAGATCGCTCTTTCGGTTTAGTACACCCAGGGGCAGAAGGTTATATATATTTGATACTCCAAGTAAAAAAAGAAATGTACCGATGCCGGCCTTGACAATATGCGGGTGATATGAAATAGGTGTTCTAAGAAGCATACTTGAGCCCATAGTGCGAAATGTGTGGGCTTTTTATTTTGAGATTTTTGAGGGAATTTCTGATGGCCTCAAAGCCGACTTATGAAGAATTAGAACAACGGGTTAAAATATTAGAGAAGGAATTCCTTGAACGGAAACGGGCCGAGGAAGATTTAAGGCACCAGAAAAAGCATCTGGAATCATTGATTGAATACAGTCCTTTAGCCATCGTAAAGCTTGATGAAAAGCATAATGTTACTTCCTGTAATCGAGATTTTGAGGGACTATTCGGCTTTAAAGAGTCCGAGATAATTGGGAAACAGCTTGATAAACTTATTGCAGATCAAGAAAACATTCATGATGCCACATCGTATACAAAAAAAACCTTTATGGGAACAGCCATTCATGGCACCGGCAGGCGGCACAGAAAAGATGGCGCATATATAGACGTTCAGATTATAGGTGTGCCGGTAATCATTGATGGTAAACTGATAGGCGCATATGGGATTTATCAGGATATTTCCCATCGCAAGCAGGCGGAGGCGGCGCTCCTGGAATCTGAGGAAAAATTCAGGCTGATTTCTGAACAGTCTTTGCTGGCAATCGGCATTATCCAGGATGGTCATATCAAATACACTAACGAAATGTATGCTAAAATTACCGGATATTCTCTTGAGGAAATTTATGGATGGGAACCTTATGGGTATGTCAGGACCATTTACAAGGACGATCTTGCGTTCGTCATGGATCAAGCCCAAAAAAAACAGGTAGGTGAAACCGACATCTTAACGCATTACCGGTTCAGAGGATTTACGAAGGCCAGAAAAATCGTGTGGTGGGATCTTTATTCAAAGACCGTCTCCTACCAGGGAAGGCCTGCGGATCTCTTTACATTGATTGATGTAAGTGAGCATGTAAAATCGGAAGAAGACAAAAAAACACTTCAAAAGCAGCTCCAAAATGCTCAGAAACTGGAAGCCATAGGCACATTGGCAGGTGGTATTGCACATGATTTCAACAACCTGCTCGCGGGTATCCAGGGCCGTGCCTCTATAGTGTTAATGGATAAGGATTCTTCCCATCCGGATTTTGAGCACCTGACGGAGATTGAGTCGCATGTCAGTAGCGCTGCCGATCTGACCAGACAGCTCCTGGGTTTTGCTAAAGGTGGGAAATATGAGGTCAGGCCAACTGACTTAAATGAGCTCATCAAAAAAGAGGCGCGAATGTTCGGCCGGACCCGTAAAGAAATTCGCATGCACGGGGTGTATGACAAAAACCTATGGAAAGTGCGGGTTGACCGGGGCCAGATTGAGCAAGTCCTTTTGAATCTTTACGTTAATGCATGGCAGGCGATGAACGCGGGTGGAGATCTCCATGTTAAAACCCGGAATGTTATTCTTGATGAGGATTACACACGGTCCCATGACGTTGAATCCGGCAGGTATGTGCAGATAGCTGTTTCAGACACAGGGGTTGGAATGGATGAAGCCACCCGGGAAAAAATTTTCGACCCTTTCTTTACCACCAAGGAGATGGGCAGGGGAACCGGTCTGGGGTTGGCCTCGGTATACGGCATCATCAAAAACCATGGGGGATTCATAGATGTTGACAGTGAAAAGGGCCATGGAAGCACTTTTAATATCTACCTGCCTGCATCTAAAGACAGAATTATTGAAGAGAAGCAGTCGGGTCAAGCGCTGCTGAAAGGCTCCGAAACGATCCTTTTTGTAGATGATGAAGATATCCTGACTGAATTTGCCGAAGACCTGCTGGGGGCTCTGGGTTACAAAGTCCTGGTCGCTGGAAGCGGAAAAGAAGCCATTGAGATTTATGAGAAGAACAAAGCGCAAATTGATCTCGTGCTGTTGGACATGATTATGCCCGGTATGGGTGGCGGTGATACTTATGAACGTCTGAAAAACCTGAATTCCAATGTTAAAGTCCTGCTTTCAAGCGGATACAGTATTGATGGTCAGGCGAGCGACATATTGGATCGAGGGTGCAACGGCTTTATTCAAAAGCCCTTCAAAATGAAAGAATTATCAGAAAAACTGAGGGAAATTCTGGACACTAAATAGGACTAGATGGTTCGACAGGGTTTGTTTTTTTCCTTGACAAATAAATTCGAATGGTTTTTATTGCATCCACTCTTTAACTTAAACAAAAGGAAACAGCGGAACAATGTTTGCGAACCGGTTATGGCAGGGCTTTTATTTTTATTGTCGCGGGGGTCCGTCCATGCTCTGAGATGCTGTTTTTTTATGAATTTTCAAAGCCGTGGACGCCTTCAAAAGCATCCACGGCTTTTTTTTGGGAAAATTTTTAGGGTCAATGATATGAATATTGTTTTAATCGGATATCGGTGCAGCGGAAAAAGCGTGGTGGGGAAAACCCTGGCAAAGAATCTGGGTCTGGAACTGGTCGATACGGATCAGGTCCTGGCGGGACGGGTCGGTTGTGAAATTGGCCAATACGTGGCTGAAAATGGCTGGGAGGCCTTTCGAATAGTGGAAAAGATGATCGTTCGATCCATTTCCAATCAAGACCGGCGGGTCATCGCAACCGGCGGTGGGGTCGTTCTGGACTGGGAAAATGTCCGCAATCTCAGGCATTCGGGATGGGTGGTCTGGCTTCGGGCAGACGTCACAACACTTCAAAGCCGGATGATGCACGATGAGCGTTCGGGCAGTGTTCGACCTGGGTTGGTGGGGGGAAATCCGTTGGTGGAGGTCCAGGAGGTCCTGAGTCAAAGAACGGCCCTCTATGAGAAGGCCTGCGATTATATTGTGAATACGGATCAAAAATCCCCCCTGGCCATATCAAAGGAAATTATGCAATCCATGCCCCGGGGCTTGACGCATTTGAATCATAGCGATCAATCACAGGGAACTGTTTCCATTTCCGCATTAAATCGATAACCGGAGAAGACCCAATGGCTGGAAATTCATTTGGACAGACATTTAAGATTACCACCTTCGGCGAATCCCACGGAAAAGCCCTGGGCGCCATTATCGACGGCTGTCCTGCCGGGATTTTTATCGAGGAGGCGGATTTCATAAAGGAGATGGAACGGCGCCGTCCCGGGAGGTCCTCTTTTGAGACGCCGCGGAGTGAAGAAGACCGGGTCGAGATCTTATCCGGTGTTTTCGAAGGTCGTACCACCGGAACCCCCTTATCCTTGCTCGTGGGGAATCATGATGTGAAAAGCAAACCCTACGGTGTACTGAAAGACCTGTTCAGGCCTGGGCATGCGGATTACACCTATTTTAAAAAATTCGGTCATCTGGATTACCGGGGGGGCGGTAGGTCTTCGGCCCGGGAAACCGCAGCCCGGGTGGCCTGCGGTGTGGTGGCCCGGAAGGTGCTGGTGCCGCTCCATATCAAAATTTTAGGTTACACCCTGGAATTGGGGGGGATTCGGGCGAACCGGATGGACCCTGCGACGATCCTCCAAAATCCACTCTATTGTGCGGATTCGGATGCGGTGGAACCCATGATGACGGCCCTTGAAAAGGCTGGAAAAGCGGGAGACAGCCTGGGCGGTGTGGTGGAGGTTCGGGTATCCGGTTGTCCGGCGGGGTTGGGGGAACCTGTGTTCGACAAACTGGACGCGGAGTTGGCCAAAGCCATTATGTCCGTGGGCGCGGTAAAGGGGGTCGAGGTGGGTGACGGTTTTGTAGCGGCCCGCCTGAGCGGTTCTGAAAACAATGACCCCATCCGGTCCACGGGGTTTTCATCCAACCACGCCGGGGGAATTTTAGGTGGCATATCCAACGGGGATGATCTGGTGCTTCGTGCAGCAGTGAAACCCATTCCTTCCATCATGAAAGCTCAGGAAACCATTGATCGGAACGGACGCAATGCCACTCTGGAATTGACCGGCAGATTTGATGTTACCGCTGTTGCCCGCATTGTGCCGGTGATTGAAGCCATGGTGGCGCTGGTCCTGGCCGATCATTATCTAAGGGCCAGGGCCGGTGGCCAGTGTTTTGATATTCAGGGGGTATAAGACAGAAATGCAGTTGGAAAAGGATGAAAAGGCGGCTCGGGAGGAACTTGATCGCTGCCGGATGGATATTGACGCCATTGACGAACAGATTCTTTCTCTTCTGGCCAAAAGGCTTGATGCCGCCGCCGCCATCGGGCGGATCAAGGACAAAATGGGATTGCCGGTATTTGATCCCGTTCGTGAGAAAGCGATCCTGGAGCGGATGGCCGCAAAAGGACATTCTCGTCTCACCCCGGATGCGATTCGGGATATTTACACCCGTATCATTTCAGCCGGGCGGGCTGTTCAAGGACCGCTGAAAGTCGGTTTTCTGGGTCCTGAGGCGACCTTTTCCCACCAGGCCGCCATTTCCATTTTCGGCAACAGCGCCCGGTTCTGTCCGTCCCGTACCTTTGAAGACGTATTCAGTTCCGTGGAAAAGGGGCATTGTCATCACGGGGTGATTCCGGTAGAAAATTCATTGGAGGGCTCTGTTGCCGGAGTTTGGGACCTGTTTAACAAATTTGATCTGAAAATCTGTGGAGAGTATTATCATCGGATTCGACTTAGTTTGATGGGTCGGAATATGGATTTGAGTGCCGTCAGGAAGCTCTATTCCCATCCAATGCCGTTGGCCCAATGCCGTTCATGGCTCAATCAGCATCTGCCGGACGTTCCCTTTGAGCCGGTGGAGAGTACGTCGCTTGCCGGAAAAATGGCAGCCGATGATCCGAACGGCGCTGCTTTGGGCAGCCGGCTTCTGGCGGAGACGTTGGGGCTCAACCTGCTCGGGGAAGATATTGAAGATGAGCCCCATAACGTGACCCGGTTCCTGGTGGTGGGAAACAGTGGGCCCCAACCCACCGGAAAGGATAAAACCACCCTGCTGTTCTTTCTGGACCATCGTCCGGGGGCACTGGCCGGGATGCTTTCGGCCCTGGCCCAAAGAGAGATTAACGTGTGCCGCATCGAATCCAGACCCATGCCCACACGGTCCTGGGAGTACCTGTTTTTTGTGGATATCGAAGGGCACCGAAAGGATACTGCCCTGGCGGATGCCATGGCACGGATGAAAACCCTGTGTGTGTTCATGAAATGGTTGGGATCTTATCCGTCCGCAGGCGTATCATGAAAATGAAACAAGGTTGTAACAGGCGGAAATCATGATCTGTATTCCCATAATAGCCCGTAACACATCCAATGCTCTTGAAAAAATGGCGCAGGCGTCAACCCATTGCGACCTCATGGAAGTGCGGCTGGATGTCATGGAAGTATTTGATTTAAGTGCCATCATCCCATCGGCTTTAAGACCGGTGATGATCACCTACCGATCCGTAAAGGAGGGGGGGGAGGGTGGTGCTCCTTATGGTGTGCGCGTGGATTACCTTAAGGAGGCCATAAGGCTGGGCGCGGATTTCGTGGATGTGGAATATGCCATTCCCCTGGAACATCGGCGTCTGCTGTTTGAGGAACGCGGTCACACAAAAATCATTTTGTCAAAACACTTCCGGAAAGGGACCCCCCCAAAGGAAAAACTGGAAGATCTGTTCCAAAAGATGGCGGCCACGGGAGCGGATGTGGTGAAGATTGTTACTCACGCGAAAGCGTTTTCAGACAATCTGACCGTGCTGGGATTGATCCCGAGGGCTGAAAAAATGGGCGTTGAGATGATCGCTTTTTGCATGGGCGCACGTGGGCGTATCAGCCGGGTGGCCTGTCCCCTCCTCGGGGGGGTGTTTACCTTTGCTGCTCTGGATAAGGGCCAGGAATCGGCTTCAGGCCAGATGACGGCAAAACAGATGAAGATCGTACTGGAGGCCCTGTCTCCATGAAAATCAGGCCTGCAAAGATTTACGGGGTATTGGGAAATCCCATCGGCCATTCACTCAGTCCGGTTATGCACAATGCAGCTTTTAAAGTGCGGGGCATTCATTCGCTTTATGGGGCCTTTGAATCGTCAGATCTGAAGGGGAGCATCCGCGGGATGCGGGCATTGGGCATTCGCGGCATGAGTGTGACCATTCCGTTCAAAACTGCCGTTATGCCGTATCTGGATGCGCTTGACCCACTGGCGGAACAGATCGGTGCGGTCAATACCATTTTAAACCGGGGCGGCCGTTTGACGGGATACAATACCGATGGACTGGGTGCTATGAAAGCCCTTGGGGATACCATAAACCCGGCGGGCAAAAGGTGTGTGCTGGTGGGCGCCGGCGGTGCGGCCCGCGGGATCGGTTTCATGGCCCGGGAAAGCGGTATGG
>CAYPQJ010000150.1:0-11032 GCA_964412835.1 uncultured Desulfobacteraceae bacterium
GAAACGACAAATGATATAAGCTGGCTTCTTGATAACTAGGAAACTCGGGCTAGGTAAAAAGACCTGATGTTCATGGCCCTGCACATGGTCTTATCCGCGATCAAGCTCAGAGGGGATCTCTCGATCGCCATCAACCTGACAATTTCAATATCTGAAAAACAACTGGAGGTTTCCGCAAGGGCTTTGACGAGGTGCTGCGGTTCGCCGCAACTGGAGCCGATAAAAACGCGCTGGCCCCCTTGAATGAGCTTCATCGCATCGGAAGCAGTTTTCTTTTTCTCCACATACTGATCGGCCCAGTGGGTTTTTGTTGCCATGTTCTGACCTGCTTTTAGGATAAAAGTTTACAGGGTTCAGTTGTCAGGGTACAGGAAAATCACCTTCATTGTTAATTATCAGAAAAAGAAGAAAAGTTGTACTTTTATATTATTCTATGATATCTCTTCTCGTCATCCGGGAGACTGGGTTCAGAAAAAGGCCTGTGGCAACTTAAAGGCACAACAACATCAAAAGCTTAAAAACCGGAGAAGTGTTTCACCGAAAAATCTTATGAAAGATGAACTGACCCACCAAGTTGATGTGTTGCTTTCAGAAGGCAAAAGCAGATTTCAAATCTGGAAGCGGCTTGAAAACAACGATAATGCGGCGGGCCTGAGGAGTTGTTTGAACAATAAGGCTCTTTTAAAGGATAAGAAGGCGTATAAATATCTGAACATCCTCCTGACGTTGATTCTTCTATTCGTGACAACCAGTAAAATTCTGGGAGTTGTTCTTTTTGCAAAAGGTCTCTATATTATTATTTTGCTGCTTGTTCCCATGATAAACATGTACATCCTGAAAGAAGTTTTCTTCTTTAAACGAAGTGGTTATCTGTTTCTTGTCATACTGAGTACACTGTCGCTCGTATATCAGGAGAATCGGCATTTTCCTGAAATCCTGTTTGTTCTGGCAATGATTGCTATTTCCTCGTTTTTATATCTTAGGTTGTTTCCAAAAAAATTGCTCATTCCGGCGCCTGTGGACAAACCAGCGGACAAGAAACCGAAATGAGACGTGTAAAAGCGCGTTTTTGACCGGCGCCGTTTCTCAACTTTTCAGTTTGGGCGGGTTCATGAACTCAAATGCTGTTTCCCATGCAGTTGTTCTGGAATTCCTCGGCAACAAATTTCCCTTCAGCGAATTGGATCGGCGCGAGCTGATGAAGTTCGCCCAGAAAGCCACCATCGATTTTTTCCCAAAAGGGACCCTTATTCTCCGTCAAGGTGAGAGTGACGTCACCCACTTTTATGTGATTCAAAAAGGTGGCGTCAGGACTTATCGTCTGAATGGCCAGGGGGTTATGACGTTAAAGGATTTCCGGGGTGAAGGGGAACATTTTGGGGCTCTGCCCATCATTCAGAATACCACGGCAACGCTGAATGTTGAAACCCTGGATGATACCTTCTGTTTTCTCTTTGACAAGAAAGATTTCCTGAATCTGATTGAAACCAACCAGAAAGTAAAGCGGCATTGCCTGAGTACCATGTCGGAGAAGATGGCAGGGCCTGTTTATTCCGAGCTTCGGCAGCAGAAAATCTCACCCCGTGCTGAAGGTGCCCTTTTCCTCTTTAATGCCACGGCCGGTGAGATCTCCAAGGGAACACTTTTTACCGCATCATTAGACACCTCGGTCCAACGGATATCCCAATTGATGTCGGAGAAACGGATCGGTTCGGTCCTGCTGACGGACGGGCGGGACGAAATTGTCGGTATTGTCACAGACAAGGATATTCGGGGCAAGGTTGTGGCCTGCGGGCTCGATTATCACACCAAGGTATCGGAAATTATGGCGGCGCCGGTTCAGACCATTTCCGGTCATGCCGTTTGTTTTGATGCGTTGCTTGCCATGATAAAAAATCGGATTCACCATCTTGCCATTGAAGAAGACGGGAAGATTTCAAAGATGCTCACAACCCACGACATTATGGTAGCTCAGGGCAGTTCTCCCTACTTTCTTTTCAGAGAAATTCAGGCACAGCGACGGATCAGCGGATTGTATGAACTAAGCCGGAGGATTCCCATGATCGTGCGCCCGCTTATTGAAGAAGGGGCAAAAGCGTGTAATGTGAGCCGGATGATCTCGGTGTTGAACGACCATGTGCTGGAACGGTTGCTTATGCTTCTCCAGGAGGAACAGGGGAAGGCGCCCCTGCCGTTTTCCTGGTTGTTAATAGGCTGTGAGGGACGACATGAGCAGGTTTTCAAAAGCAGCCTGACCAACGCCGTCGTATATGGCGATAGCCCTGATGAACGCACAGACAGGGAGGCCAAAGAATATTTCAGGATTTTATCCCATGGTACTATCAAGCATTTGGTTGCGTGCGGGTATCCACCGGGCCCGGGTGATATTACCGCCGCGAATGCCAAATGGCGACAGCCTCAGTCCGTTTGGAATGGATACTTTCGGGATTGGTGTGGATTTCCAGACCGGGAAAGAAATTTTGACCCGGCTGTTTTTTTCGACTTGAGATCAGCGGCTGGAAATGCTTTGCTTGCCGAAAAGCTGAAAGAGCAAGTCCATGCCTTGACCCGGGGAAGTGAGCAATTCCTGTGCCATCTGGCTCAAAATTTCATCTCATTAGAACCGCCACTCTCCTTCTACGGGAATTCAGTGGTCGAAAAAGACGGTCAGTATGGAGAGGTCCTGAATTTAGACAGTAAAGGCGCGGTTTTTTTTGTTGATTTTGCACGGACCATGTCCTTGAAGTACGGCATCTGTAAAACCAGCACACTGGAAAGACTCCAATTCCTGCAGGAGAAGCAGCACATCCCCGGGGACTTGGGATCTGAAATTATTGAGGCTTATGAGTTGTTGATGCATATAAAGATGGTTCATCACCTCCACTTGATAGAAAACGGGCAGGAACCCGATAATAGGGTCAGCCCCGGTGACCTATCTGATCTGGAAAAACAATCACTGAAAGAGGTTTTTGAGGTGATCAGGCGTTTGCAGGACTTTGCGCGACTTGAGTTTGGATTTCCGAAAAATTAAGGGGACGTATTGAGCTGAAATTTTTTTTGAACCTGAATCCTTCGCCTCCTTTGTGGTTACTGACGATTCATGCCGATTCTAAAATTTATAAGGCGTCTTTTCTCATCTAAACAACCCACACATCCCGCTATCGTTGCCAATAACCTGATCAGCGTTGCCTCCGACAAAGATCTTCCGGTCCGGGATTGTGAATTTGTGGTATTTGACACCGAGTTGACCGGTCTGAACCAGCGCAAGGATGAAATTATCGCCATTGGCGCGGTGCGCATCAAAAATGTACGGATTTGTTGTGAGGACACGTTTTATGCACTGATCAAACCGCTAGGAAAGCTTCATACGCCCAGCACCCTCATTCATCGCATAACACCCGGTGAACTGCTCGGGGCCGAGCCCATAGATGAAGTTCTGCCCCGTTTCATTGACTTTTGCGGCGGCGCTTTTCTGGTGGGGCATCATGTCTCTCTGGATCTAAATTTCGTCAATCGCGCATGTGACAGTTACCTGGGCGGTGTCATCCAGAGTTCAAGCCTGGATACCATGCGGCTTGCCATGGCTTACAAAGCGTCAATGAATGGCCCCTATTTCGATCATCGCGAAAAGCAAAATTCCTACAGACTTTCATCCTTGAGTGAAGAATTTCATCTGCCAAAATTTGCGGAACACAATGCCCTTCAGGATGCACTACAGACCGCTTACCTCTTCATATACCTGATCCGCAAAATGCGATATGGCGATACCGGAACCGTAAATGATTACTTGAAAATCAGGGGAAGATAGCGTAGCAGAAAGTATTTGGAGTTTGAACCATGGCAAAAACAAATGGCCCCTATCAAAAACATATCTACTGGTTAACCGGAGATGAGGCGTTACAACTGCAAAACACTCTTGAAAGTCGGGGTGTTAAATTGAAACACGCCAAGGGAATTGTCTGCACCCCCTTAGATAAGATTAACAAAATTACGAGTGTCGCACCCGAAATCTGGGATGATACCTGCGGCAGACAGGGCAGCTGGTACCGAACATCAGATAAAAACGGCTTTCACCTGATCATCAGCGCATTTGATCTGGATGGCTTTGAAGACCGGAAGGCGGCTGTGATCACCGAATCCGATTTTGTGCTCCCTCTGCCGGCCTCTCAGTTAGAAAAACAGGTTCTCCTTGAGGATCCCCGCATTCAGGAAAGAATGCCCGCCCGATGGCGACAGGTGGATGACATGGAAAAGAGAATATATCTGAGATGGGCGAAAAGACTCGGGTCTTCGGTACAGGACTATGATCAACTCTACATGACCCATACCGCCAACCACGCCAACTTCATAACGCCAAGGTTTTTCATTGAAACACCTGATGGCATCGTTCCCTATTCCATCGACAGAAGTGCCCATTTATGTTCCTGCTGCGTGGAACTGTTTCAGGTTCTGGGAAGTGAGTTCAAAAAAAAGCTGGTGGCCCCCTGTCCCGGCGCCACCATATTTGCACGTCTGAAACCGGATCGATACCTGCTGGTGGAAAAGCCTTGAGGCGGAATCCTGACAATCTTATATCTTGACACCTGTCTCCATATCCCTTAGATTCTCGCTCGTGTTTTGTGGGGATGGGCCTGTGCGCTTGCCCAACCCAAAGAGAGTGCTGTTCAAGGATGACCGTATATATGCCGACGCCAAAAATTAACAACCTGAGCAAAACCCGGAATCTGGGCATTATCGCCCATATCGACGCGGGGAAAACCACCGTAACGGAACGGGTCCTCTTCTATTCCGGTCGTGTTCACAAAATGGGCGAAGTGCATGATGGTGAAGCCACCATGGACTGGATGGTAGAAGAAAAGGAACGGGGGATTACCATTACCTCAGCGGTTACATCCTGCCATTGGCGCGGGCATGCCATCAACATTATTGACACGCCGGGGCACGTGGATTTTACCATCGAAGTCGAGCGCTCTTTGCGTGTTCTCGATGGGGCCATCGGTGTCTTCTGTGCCGTGGGCGGCGTGGAGCCGCAGTCCGAAACGGTCTGGCGTCAGGCGGATCGCTACCGGGTGCCGAAAATTGCCTTTATTAACAAGCTGGACCGCGTGGGTGCTGACTTTTTCAGGGCCGTGGACATGATAGAGGCGCGTCTTGATGCAACCCCCCTGATCCTTCAGATCCCCTGGGGAGCGGAAGATCAGTTCAAAGGTGTCATCGATCTCATCGGGATGGAGGCTATTTTATGGGAAGATGAAACCCTTGGCGCGCAATACAGCACCACCCCCATTCCTGAAGAGATGGCCGAAGAAGCTTCCAGGTATCGGGAGTTGCTCCTTGAAACTATGGCAGATAATGATGACGGGGTAATGGAAAAATACCTTTCCGAGGAAGAAATTCCGGCTCAAGAGCTGAAAGAAGCCATTCGAAATGCCACCAAAACAATGACCCTGGTTCCCATTTTCTGCGGCACGGCACTGCGAAACAAGGGCATTCAACCCCTTTTGGACGGTATTGTGGATTACCTTCCCTCGCCCCTGGATGTTCCTCCCATTGCGGGGATCCATCCCGGCACCGGTAAGACGGAAACGCGCCCGGCGAAGCCCGGCGGCCCTCTCTCGGCCCTGGCATTTAAAGTGATGATGGACCAGGGCAGGAAGATGACGTACCTCCGGATCTACTCGGGGACCTTGAAAGCGGGGGGAACGGTCTTTAATCCCGGGAAAAACATCAAAGAAAAACCGGCACGGCTATTGAAGATGCATTCCAACAAACGGGAACGCATTGATGAAGTATCCGCTGGGGATATCGTCGCGGCAATGGGCCTGAAAATCACGACCACCGGCGATACGCTCTGTACGGAAAATGACCCAATCCTGCTCGAACCCATCCAGATTAACGAGCCGGTCATCAGTGTGGCGGTAGAACCCAAAAAAGTCCAGGACCATGACAAGCTTCTGGAAGCGCTTAAGAAACTGTCCGACGAAGACCCCACATTCAAAACCAAAATAGACGAAGAAACAGGCCAAACCCTCATTTCAGGCATGGGTGAATTGCATCTGGAAATCCTGACGGGACGGCTTAAGCGGGAATTTTCCGTTGAAATAAACCAGGGGAAGCCCCAGGTGGTTTATCGGGAAACCATCACCACATCATCAATCCAGGAAGAAATATTTCAGAGAGAATTGAGCGGTCAACAGCACTTTGCGGGGGTTCAAGTCGAAATATCGCCGCTTAAAAGAGGCTCTGGGAATAAATTTACAAACCAATGCAAAGCAGAGGGGCTCACCGAAGAATTTCTTGAGGCGATCCGTCAAGGCATCAATGAAGCTGAAGGGGGCGGTTCCCTGATGGGTTATCCGGTTATTGATGTCAGGACAACCCTTTTAAATGTTCAGGTGAAAGAGTCTTCCGATGCCATGGCGTTCAGGGTTGCCGTCAACATGGCTTTCAAGCAGGCCTTTTTGAAAGCGGACCCCATTCTTCTTGAACCGATCATGAAAACGGAAGTGCTGGTGCCCGAAGCGTTTACCGGGGATGTGATCGGCGATCTGAATGCCCGCAAGGGAAAAATCTCCCAGATTGTCAGCAAGGGATCGACCCAGGTAATAACCGCCAATGTTCCCCTGTCAAAAATGTTTGGTTATTCCACGGCCCTGCGGTCCGCTTCCCAGGGCAGGGGAACCTTTTCCATGCAGTTCAGTCACTACGACCAGTCGTAGTCCAATTTTCACTTTCTCTTGACTTCAAGCAGCGCTTTCCCTTTCCCGTAATCGATAACAACCCCATAGGACGTGATTTCCACCAGTCGAAACCCGCTCTCCCCAATGGTGTCCCCTTCTCTGTAGCCCTGCATATTGATGAAAACCCGACGCTCGGGAGGGTTGGGGGAATACATGTGGACATTGATTTCCAATGGACCCAAAACGGATTGTATGTCTTCGGGGAGGTCATCAAACGAGGGTAGGGTCTCTTTTGGCGGCGCTTTAGGGACAACTTTCACGGCGGCCGTCGAACGTTTTTCTGTGTTCTTTAAGGCCATGGTTTGTTTGACCGGTTCCGGAACCGGTTTTGGGTCCGCAATATCTTTCTTTGGTGGCGGAGCCGGGGCAGCGGGTGATTCGAGCGCTTTTTCAGGGGATACCGTCACAAGAACAGTCTTCAGTTTGGCCTTTTCCTGAGACACGGGCAAGGGTTTTTCAGCAGCAGGGGGAGCAGACGACGTCGGGGCTGCATTTTTCCCGGTTTTCTTTGCCACCGATAAGGGTTTGGACGGGTCTTTGGGCAGCGACCGCTTTCTCTCCGTCGATGCCGTCCCGGCCGCCGTAGCATTCGCTACTTTGGCGGAGTCGGCCAGGGCAGCCTGCGGTGCTTTGTCTTTAAGATTGCCCTCGGAGGGCTCTTTCGGCCAGAATATGATGGCCACGGCCACGAAAACAGCCAGAAAAGCGCCACCCGCCCAGAGCCACGGATTGACCTTGCGGCGGTTCAGACGTCCTTCCTGATAAATGGCACTCAAATCAGGTGCCTTTTCCAGTTTTCGCTCCCGTTCAGCGCGTTTCAGGGCGTCTAGAATCAATGACATGTGGATACCTTTACAGCCGTCGTAGCATTACTTTGGCGGAGTCAGCCCGATTAGGGGGTCTCGCGATCCAGCGCCGGGGAAGGCGGTTCACGTTCCGCTTTCGTCAGCTGAATCAAGGTCTGTTCTCCCACAATGCCGTCCGCTTCTACAGCATAGGACCTTTGAAAATTCATGACCCGCTGTTCCAGAATATCGTCAAATACAGCTTTTTCCGTTCCATCCGACACATTGCTCACGCCCTCTATGCGGTTCAGCTGCGCTTTCAGCCAGCGCACATCGGGGCCCGAATCCCCTTTCTTGAGGATGGCACTTTTGATGGGTGGCGGTTTCCAGATCAAGGTGAAGTCCCCGAACCAGAAAGGGTCCAGATCATTTCTGGACAGGGACAGTCGGCTGTCCCCGAAATCCAGGAGTACCTCCTGGTCTTTGATCTGCATGGCAGCAACATAATGCCTGCGCCCCCGACTGTCGATCAGTTCCAGAACCGCCGGGCGATTCAGGTGTCTTAGGGTGGTCCAGTTTCCCCTGTCGCTGTAGCAGCGATAACCCACGTTGGGCGCCCATTCACAAACACCCATGCCCGACATGGCCGGCCCATCTGTGTTTGGAATGGCCAACCCCCAGTGCTTCAACAGGGATTGAAAGGCGTTTTTAATATGGGTATCGGTCTTTTCCCCATAAAACACGTCATCAAGGGTTCCGGGCGCTTCTCCAGCCTTCTTTTTTACAGCGCTCACCGCCGGCTTTGTGGCGGTTTTGCTCGAATCCTCCTGCCATTGCGACCACCATTGGCCGGGGTTCGGATTCTGAAAGAAAAGCCATCCCGCCCCCAGGATAACCAGAAACAGCAGCGCCAACAGCCATCCCTTGACGCCTGGGCTCCGAACAAGGGCTTTTTTCCCCATGACTTCAGCAGCGGCCCTGCGGGCCAGACTTCTGTTAACCACCATGCATTTCCTGCCGTAGGCGCCGAGTAATGCCCGATCACAGATGGTATTGATCAGCCGGGGAACGCCACCGGACAAACGATGTATGAGATGGAGGGTGCTCCGCGTAAACAATGGGCGTTTACACCCTGCCACCTCAAGGCGATGTTCAATGTAGGCGGCGGTTTCTTCAAGGGACAGGGGCGTAAGATGGTAGCGGGCCGTAATCCGCTGCCCCAACTGGCGTAATTCCGGTTTGGCCATCATGCCCTGGAGTTCCGGCTGACCAATGAGAAGAATCTGAAGCAGCTTCCGGGTGGTGGTTTCCAGGTTGGTCAACAATCGAACCTGCTCCAATACATCGGTGCTGAGATTCTGAGCTTCGTCAATAATTACCACTGTCCTTTGCCCTTTGGCATGGATATCCAGCAGGTGACGATTCAAGTGGTCGATGAGTACCTTGAGGCTTTCCGTGGGTGTCGGATAGGAAACTTTCAATTCGTCGCAGAGAGACGCCACCAGTTCAAGGGAAGTTTGTTTGGGATTCAGGACCAGCGCAACTTCAACCCCTTCGGGAACCTGTTCCAGCAGGCTGCGGCACAGGGTGGTCTTTCCCGTTCCCACTTCGCCGGTCAGCAGCACAAACCCCCCTTTTTCGCCCATTCCAAACAGCAGATGGGCCAGGGCCTCCCGATGTCGCTGGCTCATGAAAAGGAACCGGGGATCAGGGGTCAGGTCGAAGGGATTCTCAGTAAGCCCGAAATATGAAATATACATGGCTTTCCAATCAAAAATAAAATGTTACCATAATGATATGGGGCACTATTTTCCGGAAGGTGCCTCAAACACCGGCGGCCGTTTCTCCAGAAAAGCCGTCACGCCTTCCACGCCATTTGGCTGCCCTGCCACAAAAGATAATAGATTCCGCTCATTTTCCAAATGGGTTTCAAAACTGGTGTCAAACGAATCGGTCATCAGTTTTTTGGATGCGGCAAAGGAGTCAAGAGACCTTTTCTTCAGTTTGCAGACGAGCTCAAACGCCGTTTCAACAGTTTTTCCATCATCCACCATTTCGGTTATGAGACCCCATTGAAAGGCTTTCTTCGCACTGATCGGCAGATCAAATGCGGCTATTTCAAGCGCTTTTGCCGCTCCTACCAGCCGTGGCAACATGAAAGAACCGCCGCCGTCGATGCTGAGGCCATTGCTGGTATAGCCCTGTTTCAGAATGGCGGATGTTGCCATGACCCTGAAATCACACGAAAGGGCCATTGAAAAACCGCCCCCCGCAGCCAGGCCGTTAATGGCCGCCACAACCGGTTTGGGCATTCGCCGGATTTCAAGGATGGCCTGGTGGAATTGCGCCGCCAGTTCGTGAAAGGCTTTTGGAAAATTATCCTGATGATCGCTTACCCACCGCAAATCACCACCGGCGCAAAAGGCCCTCCCTTTTCCCGAGATGACCACGCCCGCAATGTTCCGGTCCAGGGCCAGTGGAATAAGTGTCTCCGAAAGTCGTTGCACCATATCCGGATCAAAGGCATTATACGCCTCAGGGCGATTCAGGTAAACCATTGCAACGCCCTCTCTTTCTTCAAGTTGGATCGTATTTGTCATGCGGGACCTCCCTGAACCTGTTGAATTCGAGGATTCAATAACCTTCTTACTTTCGCGTAAGCGCTTTGACAATCATCAATGTGGGTATTATAGTTGACTCAGCGCCGCTATTTCGCTATGGATAGCAGCGCTTGAATGAAAACATGATGACGCAATTTGCGAAACATATCCTAAACAAGAAATGATTTCAATGGAAACCAAACATCACTGCTTAATTGATCACTATGAAAGACGTCTCAATTACCTTCGTATCTCCATCACGGACCGATGCAACCTTCAATGCCTCTACTGCATGCCGCCCGAAGGCATTAAAAAATTGCGGCACGAGGATATTCTGACCTATGAAGAAATTCTTCGTCTGGCCCGCATCGCCGCCCGTCTGGGTGTGGATAAAATCCGTTTGACCGGGGGTGAGCCCCTTGTAAGAAAGGATTTCCCCCTTTTGCTGCCCGAGTTGATGTCCATACCCGGACTCAAAGATGTGTCCATTACCACCAATGGGATCTATTTGAAAGAGCATCTGGAGAACATCCGCTCAGCCGGCATAAAACGGATCAACATCAGCCTTGACAGCCTCAAAAGGGACCGGTATCGGCGGATTACCGGCTTTGACGGTTTCGACCGCGTCCGGGAAGCCATTTTACTGGCACACAAATTGGATTTTTACCCTATTAAAATCAATATGGTGGTCCTCAAAGGCATCAATGACGATGAGGTGGTTGATTTTGCCCAGCTTTCGGTGCGCTATCCTTTTCATGTGAGGTTCATTGAATATATGCCCAGTGGTCTTCTTCTCCATAACGAGCCTTTGCATTATGTATCAAATACCGTTATCCGGGAACGACTTGAAGCCATAGAACCACTGATTCAGCTTCCCCGGAAGGCCATTGACGGCCCCACGGTGCGT
>CAYPQJ010000151.1:0-10846 GCA_964412835.1 uncultured Desulfobacteraceae bacterium
AATCTGAGTTGATCCGCGTAATGCCGTTTTTCAGTTTGCCGGCAGCGCCCCAGGGACAAAGATCGGCGCAAGGGGGGTTCTGGCAGTGCATGCAGCGCCGGGGAATGGTAAACGTCTCTTCCTCTCCATTCACCGTAACGGTTGCTTCCTGGATAAACAGCCAGTTATAAGGGGTCAGCCGGTCCATGACATCCCTTTTATCAGACCAGTCGGAGACCTTCACCCGGCTGGGGTACATCTTTGGAAAGGGTTTTTTCGGTTCGGGAAACTTGGGCTCATTGACTTCCTGACAGGCTTCAACACAAGCCTCGCAACCGATACATTTCCGGATATCAATGAGGGTTGCGAGTTCCTCCACCGAAGATGCTTTGACAGCTTCCGGCATTGGCAGGGAAGATGCGACAGCAGCCCCCGCAGCCGCCAGGCCGCCCTTTAAGAACGATCTTCTGGAAATTTTTCCGTCCATCTCTATGTCACCTCTTGAATATTAACAATCCGTCTGATTTATATGGATTTCTAAGGGAATATCGACTTTTAATTGTTCATTTGTACACTATAGAGTCGGAAGTTGGAAATCGGTTACAACGCTTAAAACCGAAAAATTATGGAAAAGGCTGAAGTGCACCACATCGCACCAGGGCCTTAATCAGAGCACACATGGGAAGTCCCACCACGTTGGTGTAAGAGCCGGAAATGGATTCCACCATGAATGACCCCACCCCCTGAATGGCGTATGCCCCGGCCTTACCGAAAGGCTCTCTGGTCCGAATGTATCCGGCAATCTCTTCTTCATTGAGGCATTTAAACCGGACCACAGTGGTCACGGATTCACAATGGGCCATCACCCCTGAGTGATCAAGCACACAGAAGCCCGTGATAACCCGATGGTCTTTTCCACTCAAAACGGACAGCATCCTTTGCGCATCTTCCTGATTTTCCGGTTTTCCCAGCACCCTGTCCCCAATTACAACGATGGTGTCCGCCCCCAGAATCCAGGAACCCTTCTCCCTGGAAGCGACTTCCTTTGCCTTTAAAAGGGCCAGGTTCCGACAAAAATCTTCCGGGTTTTCAGGACTGCTTTCTTCACGTACCCGGCTCACAACCACCCGGCGTGGAAGACCCATTTGTGCCAGCAGTCTCTTTCTTCTGGGGGAAGCGGAGGCCAGAATCAGGGGATGATTTTCATTGATGAGGGGTCTATTCATTTTCAAAGGGGCAGACCGAAAATCGTCCTGGCGTTTCGGGTGGTCTGCTCAGCTACGGTTTCAAAAGAAATGTCTCTCAATTTTGCAATTTCCCGGGCCGTGTGGTTTACAAGGGAGGGTTCATTTCTTTTTCCCCGTCTGGGTACGGGAGCCAAAAAAGGCGCATCGGTTTCCACCAGCATGCGATCTAAAGGGATTGAAGCGGCCACCTCTTTAATTTGACCTGCGTTTTTGTAGGTAACGGTGCCGGGGATTGATATGTAATATCCCAGCGCAATAAACGCTTCCGCCAGATCCCTGTCACCGGAAAAGCAGTGGATAATCCCTTTTCGTTTCCCTTTCCCCATTTTTTCCAAAATAGCGTAAACTTCTTTGTGAGCATCCCGATCATGGATAACCACAGGCAGTTCGGCCCTTTGGGCCAGCTCAAGTTGTGCCTGAAAAATCCTTCGCTGGTTTTCTTTTTTTGAATAGTTTCGATAGTAATCCAGACCGATCTCCCCCCAGGCCACCACTTCCGGCTCAACGGCCATTGACGCCAGTTGCTCAAGATCTAAAGCGCTGCATTCATCCGCGTCATGGGGATGACACCCCACCGCAGCAGAAATAAAATCGTATTTACGAGCCAGATCAATGGCGGATTGGGAACTCCCGACATCAATCCCGATTGAGATCATATGAACAATACCGTCCTTTTGCGCCCGCCGGATGACCGCTTCCCTGTCCTTGTCGAAATCCTTCATGTCCAGGTGACAATGGCTGTCAATTAACATTTCACATCCTCATTTAGCATTTCCACGGAAAAACATCATTGATGCGCGCTTTTATAATGGATCAATAAAGGTTTATCAATGACTATTCATTTCTTTATCCTTGACTCTATGATTTATTCATCTATACTTTTTGCAAAATAAACGACCATTAAGAGGATTTTTTCGGACATGAACATTGGAAAAAAAACCCTTGAGGAACAGCTCGATTATCAGAAAAACCTCAATGACATCACCAATAAAATTCACTCGGCCAAAGACACCAATGACATCCTCCTGAAACTGCATGGTGACCTTCTGGAGTTTTTTGATGCGGACCGATTGACCGTTTATGTGGTCGATACCGCCAGAAGGGAAATCTATTCAAAAATCAAGACCGGTGATGAGCCCATAGAGATTCGGGTGCCCATCAGCAAAAAGAGTCTGGCGGGCTTCTGCGCGGCCACGGGAAAGCTCCTGAACATCAAGGATGTTCGCGATACCAATGAGTTACAATGTATTGATCCCGGCCTGACATTTGACCTCACCTGGGACAAGAAAACCGGCTACTGCACAAAAGAGATGCTGGTGGTGCCGGTTATTTATGACCGATACCTGTTGGGAATCATACAACTGATCAACAAGAAAAGCGGTGAACGCTTCAATCAGACGGATCAGTCGGCGGTGCTGGATATTTCAAAGGTACTGGGCGTTGCCATTTTCAAAAACCAGAAGGCCGCCCAGGCCGCAAAACCCGGCAAATTCCAGTTTCTCATCTCCAATGGTATTTTGGCGGAAAACGATATTAATGAAGCCATCAAACTTTCTGCAAAGACAGGGAAAAGCGCTGAAGCGGTTTTGATGTCTGATTTTAAAATCTCAAAAGAAATTATCGGTAATTCCTTATCGGAGCACTACAAAACCCGCTTTATTCCCTACGACGACAATATGGTCATTCCGGGGGAACTGCTCAAGGATTTTAAGCCCGGATTTTTCAAAACCCATGTTTTTGTTCCTCTCAGCGAAGAGGGCGGAAACATTGCCGTGGTCATGGAAAATCCCGACTATCTCCCGGCTCGCGATGTTATCAAACGGATCATTCAAACAAAAGAACTGGAATACTGCGTCTCGACCCGGGAAGATATCTTCAAAATGATTGATCATTTCTTTGTGGGAAGCGGCGAAGAAATCATTGCGGATTCGGGAAGCATCGAGGACATTCTGGGCCAATTAAAATCCGAAGACGATGACGAACCCGAGGAAAGCGAGGGAGTGACCGAGAACGACACGGCCATCGTTCAACTGATCAACAAGTCGATTATCGACGCCTATTCGCGAAATGCTTCCGACATCCACGTGGAACCCCGACCGGGGAAAAAAAATACCGTGATCCGGTTCCGGATCGACGGGGCCTGCCAAGTGTACCAGACCATCCCCTACACTTTCAAAAGAGCCATTGTTTCCCGCCTTAAAATCATGAGCGACCTGGATATATCCGAAAGGCGCAAACCACAGGACGGGAAAATCATATTCAAAAAATATGCCCCCTTGGATATTGAACTTCGTGTGGCCACCATTCCTACCGCCGGGAGCAACGAAGACGTGGTGCTGAGGCTGCTGGCCGCCGGAAAACCGATTCCCCTAAACAAGATGGGGATGAGCGACCAAGCCTATCAGTCCTTTGTGGAGATAATTTCCCAGCCATACGGCATCGCGCTGGTGGTCGGGCCCACGGGAAGCGGCAAAACCACCACCCTTCACGCGGCCATGGCCCATATCAACAAACCGGAAACCAAGATCTGGACCGCCGAAGACCCCGTGGAAATCACCCAGGAAGGCCTTCGCCAGGTCCAGGTCATCCCCAAAATCGGATTCGATTTTGCGACCGCCATGCGGGCCTTCCTGAGGGCGGACCCGGATGTGATCATGGTGGGTGAAATGCGCGACAAGGAAACCGTTACCATGGGGATTGAAGCATCTCTTACCGGCCACCTGGTCATGAGCACCCTTCACACCAACAGCGCACCGGAAACCATCACCCGATTGCTGGATATGGGCATGGACCCCTTTAATTTCGCCGACGCCCTGCTCGGCGTCCTTGCCCAGCGTCTGGTGAGAACCCTTTGCAAGGACTGCAAGGAACCCTACCATCCGGAAAAGAGTGAATTTGACGCCCTGGTCAGGGCCTATGATGGTGATTTCGGTCGGCTTGGATTTTCCTATAACGACGATTTTGCCCTGCACAAGCCAAAGGGCTGCTCCAAATGCGGCCATACCGGCTATGCGGGAAGAACGGCCATCCATGAGCTTT
Source organism: uncultured Desulfobacteraceae bacterium (assembly GCA_964412835.1). Lineage (GTDB taxonomy): Bacteria > Desulfobacterota > DSM-4660 > Desulfatiglandales > Desulfatiglandaceae > NaphS2. The sequence continues at coordinate 4,266 of CAYPQJ010000151.1, forward strand.
TGGTGGGCACGGATGACATCAAAACAATGGTCCAGAACCGTTCAAAAGTGAAAGACCTGAAAGATCAGGCCATAAAGGACGGCATGACGACCCTCATGCAGGAGGGCATCCGAAAAGTCTGCCTGGGATTGACGGATTTTTCGCAGGTGCGACGGGTGTGTATGCAATAGACCGGTCCGGTTTCCGCCTCGGGAATGCCGGAATTTTTTATTGGCGCACAAGCAGCTGTATTAAGATAGAGCTATCGACCAGGGGTGTTTCCAGATGCCAATCATACTTTCCAACACTAATTGCGCATAACGAGCGGCAACAATCATCGAACAAGCGCTTGAATCAGATGTGCATCTTGAAAAGAGGGATTTGATGTTATGAATCGGGCGTCAAAAGTCTGATCATGATCGGTTTCCGAAATTTTCACACTGCGTAGCGACTGTATCGCCGCATCATAAGGCAGCAGAACACAGGAATGGCGACTTTTTCGGGAACGGACGGGGTTGAAGATATCGTGGCTTTCCGGAAAAGGGAACGCTTCATCCTTTGATTTCAGGGCCTTTGCGAAATATTTTCTCAACTGTCCGAGCGTCTCAATGTCGAGTCCCGCAGCAAGAAAAGCCAGATGAGCCGCGGATGCTTTTGCAAGAATGCAGCCTCGTACATGAAAAGCGATCTCTTCTATCCGATTGCGATGCAACTTGATATCCACGCTTATCCGATCTCCGCACAAGGGGTTGTTTTCCGTTGCACGACAATCCGCATTTAAAAGCGTCCCCATGTGCTCTTTTCGCTTTGACCATGCAATTATGGGATCATGATACATGTCATTGCTCATAGTTTAAAACCTCTCTAGCCCAGGATATTGAGACAATCTTCAAGCCCGTTCAACAGGGCATCCACATCTTCCTGACCATTGAACATGCCGAGACTGGCGCGGGTGGTTCCATCCAGATCAAATATTTCATGGAGGGGTTCTGCGCAATGGTGACCGCCTCGAAGCGCCACCCCATGCCGATCGTTCATAATCTGGCAAATATCATGGGGATGTGCATCCTTTACGGCAAAGGAAATCAGGGGCAACCGTTGCTCTCCCCTTGGCGGACCAAGGATGCGGATTCTGTGGTCATATGCGTTGTTCAATTGGGCCATCCCCGCCATGATCTGTTCCGTAAGCCCGTTTAAATGCTGGCGGCACTCCTGCAGATCCTGGTTGGCAATCCATTCCAGCGCTGCCCCTAAACCCACGGCCTGGGTAATGGGAGGAGTTCCAGCTTCAAACTTATGGGGCGGAGCCGCATAACGGGTTTCTTCAAAAGCAACATGAGCGACCATTTCCCCACCGCCAAAAGCGGGCGGCATCCGTTCAAGGGATTCCATTCTTCCCCAAAGGACTCCCACGCCACTGGGACCGTAGGTTTTGTGCCCGGAAAAAACATAGAAATCCGCGCCGACTCGGGGCAAATCGAGTGGCCCGTGCGGAGCCATCTGGGCGCCGTCCAGCATTAATTTCGCGCCCCTTTCATGGGCAATTTTTCTAATGGCCGCCACATCCGTGACGGCACCGATAACATTGGACGCATGGGTCACCGCCACCAGTTTTGTTGCAGGTCTTATGGATGCCTCAACTCTGGAAAGATCAATGACGCCGTTTTCGTCTATGGGCAAAAAGCGCAATCGAACGCCTTTTCGCTGCTTCAACATTTGCCAGGGAACAAGATTGCTGTGGTGTTCCGCCTGGGAAAGCACTATTTCGTCGCCCGGTTTCAAATTCTGCCCGAAACCCTGTGCAATCATATTGATCCCGGCTGTCGCACCGCCGGTAAAAATCACTTCATCGGAATTCTGAACCCCCAGATATTTTGCAACCCGATCCCGAGCCCTTTCAAATGCGTCGGTGGCCTCCTGGGCAAGTCTGTGGATACCACGTTTCACGTTTGCGCGAGCCCTGGTATCATGGGTCGTCATGGCGGCTATGACGCAATCGGGAATCTGGGCGGTGGCGGCATTGTCCAGATAATGGAATCGCCCTTCCGACTCATAATGCCTGATAATGTCGAATTGTTGCGTCATGTGATTTATGTCAAACATCATGAATTACCCTGAACGGAATATTAATGATCCCATTCCTGCACGATCTCCGCCATGATGGACAACGCTATCTCTTGAGGGCTTCCGGCTCCGATGGAAAGACCCACGGGGGCATGAATGCGCTCCAGGCTCTCCTTTGAAACACCATTTAGTTCAAGACGGGCCAGTCTATCGGCATGGGTTCGGGTGCTGCCAAGGGCGCCGACGTAGAACGCATTGGAACCGAGCGCTTCCATCAGGGCGGGGTCATCGATTTTTGGATCATGGGTCAGCACCACCACGGCGGTTTTTGAGCAAACCGTGATATCTTTCATGGCCTCGTCGGGCCATTCTTCCCTCAGTTTCACATGTGGAAAACGTTCGGCCGTCGCAAACGCTTTCCGGGGGTCAATGATCACCACCTCATAGCCTGCGATCCTGGCGATCCGTGAAAGCGCCATGGAGATGTGGACGGCGCCGACAATGATGAGTCGTGGTTCCTGGACAAAACGGTGAAGAAAAAAATGTCTGCCGTCCGATTCCAAGACAACACCATCCTTTTTGCCGAAAAGATCGGTTGCGCCGTTTTCCATATTGAACGGGAGGTTTGCAACACTTTCAGAACCGTGTGGCGGAGCAAACATTTTATCTCCGGTCTCAAGATCGGCAATGAGGGAAACAGTTGTTCTGTTTTCCAGCAGATTTTTCAGTTTTTTAAGAATCGCTCCCTGTTCCGTTGCCTTAGAAACCCAAACATCCACTTTACCGCCGCAGGCAAGCCCGGAATCCCACGCCTGGGCATTGGTCACGCCGAATGAAAGAATCCTGGAGTCGCCCTCCTGGATGACTTCAAGGGCTTCGGCAATAACTTCCCCTTCAATGCAACCTCCGGAAACGGAACCTTGGAAATTCCCGTTCCCGTCAACGACCATCTGACTGCCCACCGACCTCGGTGAAGATCCCCATGTGGCGATAACGGTAGCTAGAGCGATATCACGCCCCTGCTCGATCCATGAAAGCGATTTTTCAATGATTTCCATTTTGTTCATATAACGCCAATCTTTTCAAATGAAGAGAAGTGATTCCATTGGCCGTAAAAAAACAACATTAGCCAAATAGAACAAAACCACACGGGGTAGACACCCCCTACCCTTTCACAGCGCCGAAAGAAAGCCCCCGGATGATATAACGCTGCATAAACCAGGCTGCGGCCAATGTGGGCAAAATGGCCACACAGATACAAGCCGCCATGGTCCCCCAATCCACCTGGCCCGAGGCCCAGAAGGACGCCAGCCCTATGGTCACGGTCCTGGCGATGTTCCGGGTGAAAAGAAAGGCGTAAAGAAATTCATTCCAGGAAAAAATAAAGCAGAACATGGCCGTAATGGCGGCGCCGGGCATAATCATGGGGAAAATGATTTTCCGGAAGATGTCGATCCGCCCGTATCCGTCGATGGTGGCCGCCTGTTCCAACTCCACGGGAATTTCCCTAAAAAACCCGTATAAGAGGAATACGGCAAATGAAACATTGAAATAGAGATAGAGAATAACCAGGCAGAAGCGCGTATCCAGAAGCCCCAAACCTTTCATCGCCATGAAAAAAGGGATGGCCGCCACGGCCGCGGGGAACATGCGGGTGGAGATGGTGACGAACAGCAGATGGCCGTGCCCGGTTTCGTATCGGGCAAAGCTGTATGCCGCGGGCAATGCCACCAACATGACCAGGATGGTGCTGCTGATGGATATAATCAGCGTATTGAGGATCTCCCGCACAAAAACGGTCTTCGTAAAAAGATTGATGTAATTGTCAAGGATGGGAGAGAAAAAGAACATCCGCACCAGATCCTGAGTATAGATATCCGCATTGGTCTTAAGGGAAGTGAGATATATCCACACCAGGGGAGATACAAAGGTGAACACCACAAGCGGCATCGCTGCCCAAAAAAGGACTCGTTTCATTTTTTTCCTCCGCTATTCGCTTGTGGCCGACAGGGCCTTCATCAACTGGTTAAAGAGTACGCCGCACACGATCATGGTCAGGAATAAAGAGATAATCGCCAGGGTGGATCCCCGGCCGATATCAAAATACACAAAAGTATTCCTGTAGATCTGCCAATCCAAAAGCTCCGTATCGGCGCCGCCGCGAGTGGTTCCGTAGAGTGGGTCAAAGAGTCGAACCAGCCACATGGTCCTCAAAAGCACAATGATCATAATCAAGGGCGCCAGGTTGGGCAGGGTGAGTCTCCTGAAGGTGTACCAGGGACCGGCCCCATCCACCTTCGCCGCCTCAAAGGAGTCTCTGGGAAGGCTCTTGAGCCCTGCCAGAAGGACAAATATAGAAAAAGGGGTCCACTGCCAAATGGAGATTGCCGCGATGGTATAAAGTCCCACCCCCGGTGCGAACCAGCTCATCTTGGGAATTCCCACCAATCCCAAAACCAGATTTACAATACCGAAATCGTATTGCAGAAAGAAATTCCACATCATAGAGACGGCCAGCGGCGCGATGAGCAGGGGCAGAAGAATGAAGCCCCGAATGGGGTTCTGCCCCTTGAATTCACGGTTGAACAGGACCGCAACGGCCATGCCGATACTCAATTCGGCCCCGATACTGATCACCAGTACAATCCCCGTACGGCCCAAGGCCAGCCAAAACTCACCATCCCGTAAAACATCGCGATAGTTCTCAAAACCGATAAACGTCGCCGCCTTGACCATGCCGAATTCGTGGAACGAATACCACAGGCAATAAAGGAGAGGATACAACATGAATATGATAAGGACCAAAAGGAGAGGAACCAAAAGAAGCCATTTATAATATTTGTCGTCACTGAGGACGCTCCAAAAGGTTCGTTCCCGAACTTTGGGATAATCCCCGGACATCTCCCGGATTGACGGCCCCGCCTGCCGCGTCGCCTCACTCACATTGTTAGCCATTCAAACACCTACCTCTCTGTTTCACAATTTCCCGTTCATGTCCTTCAAAGGACCGCCTTTATAGAACAAACCGTTTGCGTGAGCCAGGTAATACCCCGTCCGAAACGGATGGGCCTGAATTCTCGACCCTGAGCACAATAGGGAGGAAAGCCCCATTGTTTTATCTCCTCCTCAGAGGCGAACATACAGAATCCGCTTTTCACGCCTTTTAGCACTTTTGTTGACACTGAAATCATTGCACACAAAGGGATCTTTCGGAAATTGAGGCATCCCCGCGAACCATGCCGCGAGAATACCTCTTTCATTTATCTACTTTTCTTCCCGAATGGGGAGCTGTCCAAATTTTTTCTGCAACTGCATGGTTTTCTTGGTGACAACCTTGACACACTCTTCCGGTGTGTACTTTTTGATGGCGGCATTGTGCAGCTCAATGATCTGCATTTCATAGATCTTGCCCATGGCCGCGCTGTTGAAGTGAATGTAGTCATTCACGTAGTTGTTCTGCACCTGAAGGGCCAGGGAGTTGATGTATACCCTGTCGCCGATTGATTTTTTCCATTTAGGATCGTTCTGATAGATGGGATCTCCCATAATATCGCTCCGCACCCCGGGGAACCCGCCTTCCATGAGCTCCTTCTGGCATTCGTAGCCGCCCAGATACTTGATGAACCAGTAGGCCGCCTCGGGGTTCTTGCTGGCTTTGGCCACGCATTCGGCGAAATCACCGATATAGCCCTGTCTGCCCACGCAAAGAGCCATCCCTTTTTTGGCGCCCGGCACCTTTTTCTCCACCTGCCAGGTCCAGTCTTCAACCACCAGATAGAGGTAAGGCAACATAATGGCCTGCCCCTCCACGAACTGGGCGCAACAGAAGTCCCAGAAACCGGTCAAGCAGCCGGGGGAGGCGAACTTAAGCAAACTGACATAAAATTCGATGGCTTCCTTCTGTTTTTGTTTGTCCTTCTTGGTGATGACGAATTCCTTGGCCTTGCCGTTTTCATCGCGAACGATGGTGGCCCAATGGCCGCCGCCGCCCCAAAGAATGGCGCTGATCTCGTCGTTGATCTCAAACCGTCCCGCCATGAGGGCCACACCGTACACGTCCTTCTTGAGCACTTCCCCTTTCAGCTTTTCACCGGCTTTTCTTGTAAAGAATTCGGCCGTATCGTAAAGCTGCTGGCGAGTAATGGGCACCTTGAGGTCATAACCGTATTTTTTCTTGAAATTGGCCTTTTCCGTTGGGTCCTCAAAGCAGTCAATGCGATGATACAAAACCTGCTCGTAGTTCCAGTAGGGAATTCCCCGAAGCTTTCCCTCACGGTCGCAGGTGGTCCTAATCAATGCCGGGTCATGACCCGCCAGATCGCTCTCAAAACCGGCCAGACCGGTGGGCTCATATTTCTTCGCCAACTCTCGCACATCCCAGAGATAAGGGGCCCATTCACAGGTGGTGGAGGTCTCCATGACGATACAGTCGTATGCGCCCGATCCCGACATCAACTCCACATTGATCTTGGGGTAGATGCTGGTCATGATCATCTTTTCAAAGGTGACTTTCACCCCGGTCTTCTCTTCAAATTTTT
>CAYPQJ010000152.1:0-10816 GCA_964412835.1 uncultured Desulfobacteraceae bacterium
GGGTACCACGGTGATCGCCGTTCCAGTGGGCTGGGTTCAGGTGAGAACCGGCGGCCTGGCTTTTGCGCTTTTGACCCTTGCCTTCGGTATGATGTTTTTCACGGTGGTCTGGAAATGGTACGATCTTACGGGTGGCGATGACGGGTTGATGGGCGTTCCCCATCCGGATGTGCATCTGGGGGGATGGGTTTTGGGAAACTCGGGGGACCCCACCGTGATGTATTTGCTGACCCTTGCCATTTTGATGATCTGTCTGCTGGTAACCTGGCGGGTCATTCATTCACCTTTTGGGTCCGTATTGGAGGCCATTCGGGAAAATGAAGACCGAGCATCCTTTGTGGGGATCAATGTACGCAAATACAAACTTCTCGGTTGGACATTTGCCTGTATGCTGGCCAGCATCAGCGGCGGACTTTATATCCTTTATCGGGGGTATATCGGACCCACCACCATGCATGCGTTTGCCGGTGCCGCCGTGCTCATGATGGTGCTGCTGGGCGGTATGGGGACCCTCTGGGGTCCCATTGTGGGGGCCGGTATTTTTATCCTGATGCAGGATTATATCAGTACCATGACCGAACACTGGGAGCTTTTTGTGGGGTTGGTGGTGATTCTTTTGGTGCTGTTTCTGCCGAGGGGCTTTGCGGGGTTAGGCGACCTGTTTCGGTTCAAAAATGGGCTGTTTCGTTTCAGAAAGGAGTAGGGGAATTTCATGGCACAAAGGGTCATCCTGCATACAGAACAGCTTCATCGGCACTTTGGAGGCGTGTTGGCCACGAATGCGGTGAACATCGAGTTTAAGGAAAACAGCCTCAAGTCCATTATCGGACCCAACGGCGCCGGGAAGACTACCCTGATCAATGTCATCACCGGGCGCTTGCCCGCCAGTTCCGGTGCCATCCTGTTCCAGGGGCGGGACATCACCGACCAGCCGGCCCATCGGCTCACCCGACTTGGCATATGCCGTACGTTCCAGATCACCAGTATTTTTATGGGGCTCACGGTCTTTGAAAACGTTCGAATTTCAAAGCAGATGAAGCGGGGCGGATCGTTCAGGATATTTTCCAAGAAAAGCAGTTTAAAAAAGGTCAACGCGGAAACCTGGGAGATCTTGGAACAATTGGATCTCAGGGATAAGGCCCATGTGCCTTCGAGCAATCTGGCCCACGGGGACCAGCGGTTGCTGGAGGTGGCCATGGCCCTGGCCAGTGAACCGAAAATTCTATTTCTGGATGAACCCACGGCAGGCATGTCGCCGACGGAAACAGAACATATTGCGCAGCTGATCAAAGGGTTGACTGAAAAGATTTCCGTTGCTCTGGTTGAGCATGATATGGATGTGGTCATGACCATTTCTGATGAAATCAGCGTGTTGCATCAGGGTACCATCATTGCGGAAGGACCGCCTGAAGAGATTCAGAACAACCAGGGAGTGAAGGAGGCATATCTAGGGGATGGGTGATCAAAAATCGGACAAGATCCTTGAAATTGAGGACCTCCAGACCTATTACGGGAGAAGCCATATCATTCAGGGGCTTTCCATGTACATCAATCGGTTTGAAGCCGTATCCATTCTTGGGAGAAACGGAGTGGGTAAGACGACAACTTTGCGCTCCATTCTGGGCCTCACACCGGCACGATCCGGGAAAATTATGATTGACGGGCAGGACACCACCCGATGGCCACCACACCGGGTGGTCCGGCAGGGTATTGGGTATGTTCCCGCTGAACGGCACATATTTCCCGGCCTGAGCGTTGAAGAGAACCTCAAATTAGCGGAAAAGCCTGTTGTAGAGGGAAATCTGTGGAATAGGGAGAAGGTTTATGACCACTTTCCCGTATTAAAGGCCAGGGCACGCCAGGAGGGGTCCACCCTCAGCGGCGGGGAACAACAGATGCTGGCCATCGGGCGGGCGCTCATGGCCAATCCCCTTGTCATGCTGCTGGACGAACCCAGCCAGGGGCTTGCGCCCCTTTTGGTTTACGAGGTTATACAACCTATCCTTTTGGTATGCGTGGCGGAAGGTCTGACACTCCTCCTGGTTGAGCAGAATTACCGAATGGCTTTGAAGGTGGCTTCCCGCCATTACCTCATGGGGATCAAAGGGAAAATCAGCAGATCGGCCACTTCCGAGGAATTGGCCACAGACGGTGAAATCATTAAACAGCATCTTTCGGTCTAGGATTGTGGAAAGTGAATTCTGGTATATGAGGAGGGATAACCATGTGGCGGTTTGAAACGGAACAGAAAGTCTGTGAAGTGGGTGGCGTGAAATTCGGAGGTCAACCAGGGCAGTATCCCACGGTTGTCTGTTCCTCTATTTTTCAAAAGGGAGACCGGATCTTTGAGGGAAAACGAAAAGAAGGGTTTGATGAGAGTAAGGCCGAAGCCCTGCTCAAAGCTCAGGACAGGCTCTGGGAGGAGACCGGAGTTCCGGGAATGGCCGATATTGTGGCCAATACGGGGAAAGAATTTGAACGGTATGTGGATTTTTTGACAACCGTCAGTGATATGCCTTTTTGCATAGACGCCTGGCAGATGAAACCCAAATTGGCAGGCGCTGCCTATTGTGCTGAAAAAGGTTTGCTCGACCGTATGTTTTACAATAGTCTGACGGTCTGGGAAGAGGATCTGGAAACGGAAGTTCGAGAGATCTCCCAGATGGGGGTTAAGCATGTGCTGCTGGTGGCCTACGATATGGCGGACCAGATGCCCAGCGGCCGTATTACGGGAACCCAGAAGATATTGGATGCCATAGAGAAGGCGGGAGCGCAGTTCGAGAGCATTTTTGTGGATACCTCGGTGATGAATGGACCCGCTACGGCCTTTTGTGGTGTTGCCAACCGGATGATCAAAGAAAAATGGGGATACCCGGCAGCCAGTGCTCCTTCCAATGGATCCTACATGTGGAAACAGGCCCGTGAATTGTGGGGTTTCAAGGGGTGGTCCGCTGCGGATGCGGGTCTGGAATCTTTGGCGGCTTTCATGTATCATGACATGATATTTTCCGGTCCCATGGCCGGAGCATCACGTATTTTTCCGGCCGTAGCCATGGCAGATGCCTTCACGGCGTCTGCTGTTTTTGCCGAAACCAGGGCTTTGCCGGAGTTGGATACCCATCCCCTGAACAGACTGTTTCCCGAGTTCGTGGAGCAATTGAAAGGGATGTAAATCAAGCCATTAGCGGTTAGCCTTTGGTCATTAGCGATAAGTCAATGGCTGACCGCTAACCGCTAATACCCAACAGCTAATAGCTTAATATAAGGAGTTTCTACATGACGACAATGACGCCAAAAGAAAGGGTAAAGCGCTTTTTAAACCGGGAACCGGTGGACCAAATGCCCTGTTTCAGCGGCATGGGAACCGTAACGGTGCAGGCCATCGAAAAGATGGGCATACGGTTCGCTCAGGTGCATGGATCAGCGGAATATCTGGCGGGTTCAGCCATTACTACTGCTGAGATGTTTGGTTATGACGGGGTGGTGGTCCCTTATGATATGTGTACCGTGCCGGAGGCTTTGGGCCGGGGGGCAAGCCTATATGAGAACGCGGACGGCATCCTGTATCCGACGGTGCCTTCTAAATGGGCGAATCTGGACGAAGTGGATATGCCCGATGACCTGAACGTCATCTTCGGGCAGGGTCGAATGCCCGTAGTGGATGAGGCGATCGGCATTGTCAAGGCCCATGATAACGGCAAACTGGCTGTTGGCGGATGGTTGCTGGGACCGTTTACCATGGGGGGACAACTGATAGAGCTGGATGTGCTTTTGAAGGGCTTACGGAAAGATAAAGAAAGGGTGGAAGCCTTTTTAACGAAAATGACGGACCTGGTTATCACCGTCGCGCGCCATTACCAGAAACTGGGTGTGGATTATATGAACATTCGAGAGATGGGATCCGGAACAGACCTTCTTTCTCCCCGTATGTGGAAGACGCTCATCAAACCCAATTTGGAACGGGTGTTTGATGCATTGGATTCACCCAAGATCAATCATATCTGCGGAGGAACCGATCTGATCATTGAAATGATGAACGATTGCGGCGCAGATGCGGTGAGTGTGGATCAGAAAAATAATGTGGTGGAATCCCGAAAGAAATTGGGAAATGATGCCATGATTCTGGGGAATTTTGATCCCTATGGAACACTGGTTCAGAAAGATGTTTCAGAGGTGGATGGGATCATCAAGAAGTGTATCGATGACGGGGTGGATGCGGTCTGGCCCGGGTGCGATCTGTGGCCTGATGTAAAAATGGAAAACATGGAGGCCTACATAAAGGCGGTCCGCGAATACGGAAAAACAGCTACGCCCGCCGTGGGAAGGCTTTAGGAGGAACAGGATTATGGGAAAAGAAGAACTGAGAAAAGAATTGTTGAAGACCCTTCATGAAGGGGTTGTTGAGTTTGAAGAAGACATCGTCAGGGAAGCCGCCCAAAAGGTTCTGGACGAGGGCCTGAATGCCTATGACGCGGTAATGAACGGTCTTGCCGCGGGCATGCAGGAGGTGGGTGATCTTTATGACCAGCAAGAGTATTTTGTTCCCGAACTGCTCATGGCGGCTGATGCCCTCTATATTGGGCTGGACATCCTGAAACCTCATATTACCCTGGAGGATTTGGGCAACCGGCCCAAAGGTCAGGTGGTCATCGGAACGGTTCAGGGGGATGTGCATGACATCGGTAAAAATATTATCAAGATGATGTTTGAGGTGGCCGGTTTTACGGTCCATGATCTGGGACGGGATGTGCCGCTGGAGAGATTTGTTGAAGAACAGCTGCGCACGGACTCCGAGATTGTGGCTCTTTCCGCCATGATGACCACCACCATGATGGGCATGGAAAAGGTGATCCAGATGATCAAGGAGAAGAACCCGGACGTAGCGATTATGCTGGGCGGTGCCCCTGTCACCAGTGATACGGCAGACCTTTTCGGTGCCGATGGATATGCGGAATCCGCTGGGAACGCAGTTCAGGAGGCCATCAAGATGATCGGACGGCTGCGGGAGATGCAGGCGAAATAAATCAGCTCTTAGCTGTTAGCCTTTAGCATTTGGCTGATAGCTGACCGTTAACAGAAAAAAATGCCGAGGAGTGCCCGAATGAGTGAAACAGAAAAGGCCAAGGTGATTTTTCAACCGTCGGGGCGAAGGGGAGAAGTTGATAAAGGGATCAACGTAATTGAAGCGTCCCGTCTTCTGGGTGTGGATATTGAAGCCCTTTGCGGTGAAAAAAAGGTTTGTGGCAAATGCAAAGTCCGTATTGAAGAGGGGTCCTTTGAGAAATTCGGGGTTGTATCCGGTCTGGACCATGTGGGCCCCTGGCAGGAGGAAGAGGGGAAATTCATTACCCCGGAAGAGCGTAAATCCGGGTATCGACTGGGTTGTGTGGCCGAGATAAAAGGGGACCTCCTGGTTTTTGTGCCGGAGGAATCCCGTGCCGGCAAACAGGTGGTCAGCAAGGCGGCCCGGGAAATCGAGATCAATTGGAACCCGGCTGTAAAGATCTATACGGTTACCGTGGTTCCCCCTACCTTTGAAGATCCTCTGGGAGACTTTGAACGAATGACCCAGGCCCTGCAAAAAGAATACGGATTGGGTGAACAGGAGATCGACTTATTGACCCTTCGGGATCTGCCCAATGCTATTCGGGAAGGAGACTGGACCATCACGGCGGCGGTTTGGATGGACAGGGAAATCATCAAGGTATGGCCCGGCCGGGTGGAGGACTACTACGGTTTCGCCTTTGATGTGGGTACCACCACCGTTGCGGCCTATCTGTGCAATATGAGAACCAAGGAGGTGGTTGACACGGTTTCCATGATGAATCCCCAGTGCAAATACGGTGAAGACGTCATGGCTCGCATTACCTTCCATATGCAGAATCCGGGGGGGCTGGAACGGATGAGCGACGACCTCATCGAGGGACTCAATGGGTTGGTAAAAAAGGGGTGCGCACAAACGTTTCCGCCCAAAAAGAAACAGAAAGATGAAAACGGTAAGGTGGTCAAGGGTGAGGATGGCAATCCCATCATGGTGGAGGCACCGGAAGAAGGTGTCAAGTACCTGCGCCTCGGCCCCTCCGATATCGTAGATCTGGCCCTGGGCGGCAATACCGCCATGCATCACATATTGCTGAAACTGGACCCGCAGTATGTGGGTTTGGCACCTTTTCCACCGGTGATTCACCAGAGTCTCGACATTCGCGCCCGAGATCTGGGGATTCAGATCAACAAATCCTCCAGGCTCTTTATCCTGCCCAATGAGGCCGGGTTTGTGGGAGCGGATAATGTTTGCGTTCTAATTTGCGAGAAACCCCACCGAAGCGATGAACTCCAGCTCATCATTGACATCGGTACCAACGGTGAATTGGTGTTGGGCAACAAGCACAAGCTCATTTCATCCTCCTGCGCCACGGGACCTGCCCTGGAAGGGGCGCAACTGGCCTTTGGTATGCGGGCCGCGCCGGGGGCCATTGAGCGGATCAAGATTGATCGGGAAACCCACGATGTGGACTATAAGGTGATCGGCCGGGAGGCCTGGCTCAAATACTCCAAGCCCGAGGAAATGCAGACCAAGGGAATCTGCGGTTCAGGGATCCTGGATGTGTTGGCGGAGCTATACAGTTCCGGGGTGGTTTTAAAAAGCGGCCGTTTTTCTAAGGACCAGAAATCCAACCGATTTCGAAAGAATCCCGATAACCCCCGTCAGAAAGAATTTGTCATCGCCTGGGCCAATGAGACGTCCATTGGAAAGGATGTGGTGATTACCCAAAAAGACATTCGGCAGATTCAGCTGGCCAAAGGCGCGCTTTATACGGGCTGCAAGCTCATGATGCGACGAATGGGGGTAGAGAAGGTGGACACTATCAAGATTGCCGGGGCGTTCGGCACCCATGTGGACAAGGAAAAGGCGCTCACCATGGGGTTGTTTCCTGACTGTGAATTGGCGAAGGTGCAGTCCGTGGGTAATGCCGCAGGTGACGGCGCGCGTGTGGCGCTTCTGGACCGGGACATGCGAAAAGCTGCCAACTGGATATCCCGAAATGTTGAGTATATTGAACTAACGGTTGAGAAAGACTTCGAGCAGGAGTTTATGGGATCGATGCAAATTCCCCATATGACGGATCAATTTGAAAATTTGAAAGACATTGTTCCTGAGGAGGTTCTACATCAGAAATAATGACTACCACAGAAACAGGCCGGAATGAAAAGGGTGCTGGGGAATCGGTTCGCGTAAGGGTCGATCCGGGTATCTGTGGTTTTGAATGCGCCATTGAAGCAGGAAAAGAGGGGCGCACCGTCAGGTTAAGCATTCAATCGGATTGCGAACAGATCAAAAAACTGGCATCCCTTTTGGGACCAGTTAGTCTGAAAGACCTGTTCGTTCCACTCAGTAAAAATATCATTTTTCTTTCAGCGGAAACGTCCAGGTGCCACCTGGCCTGTCCAGTGCCATGGGCCCTGGTGAAGGCCGCGGAGGTGGCGCTTGAGTTGGCGCTTCCCAAAGAGGCGACACTTCGGTTTTTGAATACCAAATCATGATTTTAAAATTGAGCATTCCGGTCCATCCGGATTGCCGGGGGAGGAAGGCAAATGGCGCAGATGAGTTTAAAAGAAAGGTTCTGGAATCGATTGAACGGAAAAGATGTGGATATGACCCCGTCCGGAAGCACGACCACCTATGGGGTTGTGGCACTTATGGATCAATGTGGTTATGCAAGGCCCTTGGCGGATACCGATCCCGTGGCCATGACGGAGCTGGCTTATGCGGGACATCAATACGGGCAGTTTGAATGGGTCAAGGCCATGGGCTGGGATATTGTGGGCATGAGCGAAGCCTTTGGATGTAAACTGGGGACCCCACAAAAAGATATTCAATACTCCATTCAGGCCCACCCCTATGCCGATGGTATTGATGACATCGACTTTCCTTCGGATTTCTTGGAAAGGGGCCGTTTCCCCATGTTCAAAGAGCATTTCAGGCTTTTGAAGGAAAAAGCGGGGGACGACCTCATTATATTCGGGGAAACCGAAGGCCCCTTTACCTGTGCGGCCAACCTGGTGGGCACGGAACAGTATATGAAGTGGATTTACAAAAATCCCGAGGGAATCAAAAAAGTGCTGGAAGTGACCAAAGAGGCTGCCGTGGCAACGGAAAATTTCGCCTTTGACAACGGGGCGGATTATTATGTGTTTGCGGAACCTACTGCGGGTCCCGCCCTGCTGCGGCCCAAGTTCTTCGAAATATTTATTCAGCCTGTGTTGAAAGAGGTAGTGGACCGGGCAAAGGGGCCTGTTGTTCTTCATGTTTGCGGAAACTCGGACAAGGTTATTGGAATGATGTGCGATACGGGTGTCGCCGGCATCAGTATTGAAGAAAAGGCGGACATGAAAGCGGCGGTCGAAATCGCCCATTCAAAAGGTGTCAAGGTTTTCGGAAATGTGGCGACGGCCACCACGCTTTTCAGTGGTACGCCCGAGGAAGTGTACAAAGAGGCGACCGAGGCCCTTGAAAACGGGACGGATTTCATATGTCCCGGATGCGGCATTGCGCCGCCGTCCCCTCTTGAGAACCTTCTCCAGATCAAGAAGGCAAGAGACGACTATTTTAAGTGAGCCGATTGCAAAACGCCCTCTTTTTATTCGGTCTCTATGTTGCAAAAAAAGGGGAGAAGGCTAAGAAAAAATTAAGTCAATGAGTTAACTTGGCTCCCTTTCCTTCCTTATGCGTTCTCCTCTTTTTGCTGCCTTTTTGACCCAATGCCTGTCTTGCCCCCTTCTGCCGTTGACGCACATAAAAACACTTGAACCAATCGAAAGTTCGTATTATCATCCGCTCCGTTAACGAACCATTGATAAAATCCGTATATAATAACCTCAACAGAGGGCAAAATGGACATCAACCGCAACAACCCCATTCCTTAGATAAAGGATATGGGGTTTTTTATTTGAGGTGAACCTTCCATTTGGACACAAGATATGAAGCACCCAATATTGTTTGTATAAGAAAGGATTCTCCGTACCCAGCCGGGAAGCAATTGATGGAACATGTAAATAAATGCCTAAAAAAAATACAATATGTCTTCACCACCGGCGGACTGTTTTACAATGAGTCCCTGAAGGCGCTGGCATTGTATTTATCCCTGATGGATTGGAAATCGGTCCGTGAGTGGATGCTGTCGGATAATCTGCTCCAAACCAGAACAAAGAGCAGTGCGGTTCGCATCTGCCGGGAGATTTGTCTGCGCCTTGAAACGGTGACCTTAAATCAACTGCATCTCATTGAATCCGGCACCGCTCAGGAGCAGCGGTATCTGATGTGGATTGCCGTCTGTAAACGCTATGGTTTCATTCGGGAGTTCATGACCGAGGTGCTGAGAGAGAAACTGATGCGGATGAAACGGACGTGGACAGCTATCTGGAAGAATTGAAGAAGGCTTTGATGAAAGAAATTGATGCAGGAAAGCGCATTCAGGTTTAGGCTTTAAAAATATTCAGGTTGCAGGAGAAAGAGATGCGCAAAAAAAAGATTTCCACCTCCCAACCGTACCAGCCACCCTATGGCATTACCCCGGCCATTTTGCAGCGGGTGGAAAAAATCGGCGAATACCTGGGCGTGATCAAGACAAAGGCACCTGTGGCTCAAAAACCCCACCTTCACCGCATCAACCGAATCAAAACCATTCAGGGCACCCTGGAGATTGAAGGCAATACCTTGAGCATCGACCAGGTGACGGCGGTGCTCGACGGCAAGCGGGTGTTGGCGCATCCCCGTGAATTGCAGGAAGTGCGAAACGCCTTTGCCGTATATGACGCCATGAACCAATGGACCGTCTATTCCAGCGCCGACCTGTTGTCCGCCCATCAGTTGATGATGGCCGGGCTCTTGGACGAATCCGGTCGTTTTCGGTCCGGCAGTGTCGGAGCACGGCGCTGAAGGGGTTCTCCATGTGGCGCCTGTCGCTGACCGTGTACCCCGTCTGATGGAGCAACTTTTAAACTGGCTCAAAGAAACCGATGAACATCCCCTGATCGCAGGCTCCGTGTTTCATTATGAGCTTGAGTTCATTCACCCGTTTCAAGACGGTAACGGCCGTATGGGAAGGCTGTGGCAGACCTTGATTTTAAGTGCATGGAATCCCATTTTTCGGGTGCTACCCCTTGAGAGTATGATTCGCGACCACCGTTCTCATTATTACGAGGCGATCAATCAGTGCAACCAAGCGGATGAATCAACAAAATTCATAGATTTTGTGCTGCAGATGATTCAGGCGGTTCTGGCCGATTATGCACAGACCGAACATGATATCGAACATGTAACCGAACAAGTTAAACGTCTTCTGCGCATCATCGGGCCGGATGCCTGTTCTGCAAGAGACCTGATGGCAAAGCTAAATCTCACCCATCGGCCGACTTTTCTGTATACGTACCTTCAGCCGGCGCTGAAAGCCGGGTTCATAGAGATGACCCGGCCCGATGCGCCGCGTTCCCGCAACCAGAAATACCGGATCACACCAACGGGCAGCCGGCACCAGCGCATTCTGCTGAATGCAGATAACGAATAACTGGAACCCCAAAAAAATGGACACATCAAAACTGAAAAAATTCGCTCAGCATGCCAGACGCACCTTGATGGAACAGGTGTCGAACAAACTGGACATGGTGCTCGATTCGGAAAGCGCGGCCCGTCGTGAAAGCAGCCGGGCCGTGGTGGAAGTGATCGGCGGGCTGTATCAGTTATATTATTCTGGGAAATCTGATAGAGTCAACTCATGAAAAGAGTTTCCATTGCACTTTTTGTTCTCTTCGTATTCGT
>CAYPQJ010000153.1:0-10637 GCA_964412835.1 uncultured Desulfobacteraceae bacterium
TGATCTTCCTTGACCTTGACAAAAAATCCTAGTTTTCGTTCAGACACTAAATAGTTAGAAGTTTGATTTCTATTCCTTTCATTTTTGACGCTCCGGCAGCGCTAAAAGGGATTGAAACCTCTCGAAAACCTTTACCACAAAAAGGAAAGAAATACAGAAGCCTAAAAAGGAGATTAAAATGGTCGACTTCAGTTACCAGGAAATGTTTCCCCTGGGAGATGATGCCACGGAGTATCGTCTACTCAGTCAAGGACATATTTCCATAACGTCTTTCGAGAGCAACGAAATGGTCAAAATTGAACCCGAGGCGCTGACGCTTCTGACCGAAACTGCGTTCAGGGACGTTGCCCATTTATTGCGACCGGCGCACCTTAAAAAAGTGGCCGCCATTTTGGACGACCCGGAAGCATCCAAAAATGATCGACTGGTTGCCCTTGAAATGCTCAAGAATGCCGTCATTTCCGCAGAGATGGAATTCCCCATGTGTCAGGATACCGGAACCGCCATCGTTATGGGCAAAAAAGGCCAGCAGATCTGGGCGAATTTTAATGAAAGCGAAGCCATTTCCAAAGGCGTGTATAACGCTTACGTCATGAACAATCTGAGGTATTCCCAGAACGCACCCTTAAGCATGTTTGAAGAAAAAAACACCGGATGCAACCTTCCGGCGCAGATTGATTTGTATGCCACTCCGGGCGATGCCTACAAATTCCTGTTCGTAGCCAAAGGCGGCGGATCCGGCAACAAAGTCTACCTCTACCAGGAAACAAAGGCCGTGCTAAACCCGGATACCCTTCTAAAATTCGTATTGGAAAAGATGAAAACCTTGGGTACAGCAGCTTGTCCGCCCTATCACCTGGCCTTTGTCATCGGTGGTACCTCAGCTGAATTAAACCTTAAAACCGTCAAATTGGCCAGCGCCGGTTATCTGGACAACCTGCCTACCACCGGCAGTGAGGGCGGCCGAGCCTTTAGAGACATTGAATGGGAAGAGAAGGTTTTAAAGATGTCGCAGGAGACCGGCATCGGCGCTCAATTCGGCGGCAAGTATTTCTGTCTGGATGTTCGGGTTATTCGAATGCCCCGCCACGGCGCTTCCTGCCCTATCGGAATGGGCGTCAGTTGCAGTGCGGACCGGAACATCAAAGGGAAAATCACAAGGGACGGCATTTTCCTGGAACGGCTTGAAACCGATCCCGCCAAATACCTGCCTTCCCTCGGAAACGCTTTTGAAGACGCCGTACGGATTGACCTGAATCAGCCCATGGACAACATTCGGAGCATCCTGACGAAATATCCGGTCGCCACACCGTTGCTGCTCACCGGAAAAATTGTGGTCGGCCGGGATATCGCCCATGCCAAACTCAAGGAACGTCTGGACAGCGGCGAGGACTTACCGGATTATATCAAAAATCATATCATTTACTATGCAGGACCAGCCAAAACGCCTGAAGGATATGCGTCCGGCTCATTCGGTCCCACCACAGCGTCCCGCATGGATCCCTATGTGCCGATTTTTCAGGCCAGGGGCGGTTCCATGGTGATGCTGGCCAAAGGGAACCGTTCCCAGCAGGTGACCGATGCCTGCAAAAAGTACGGGGGATTCTACCTGGGGTCCATCGGCGGTCCGGCCGCACGCCTGGGGAAAGAGTGCATTACCGACATGAAAGTGCTGGAGTATCCTGAGCTCGGTATGGAAGCGATCTATGAAATCACAGTCAAGGATTTCCCCGCATTTATCCTGGTGGATGACAAAGGGAACGATTTCTTCAAAAACCTCTTGTGAGCCTTTTAAGTGATTGTGCTGGTACAAGATATAGGTCTTAGGTGTGAAATCATATTGCCCCTGGACGTAATCCGGATCGCCGTACCCCTTTGCATCTATTTTGTATTCATGTTTTTTGTTTCGTTTTTCCTTTCCATGAAAAAGTGGGAGCCACCTATGACCAGTCCGCCACATTGAGTTTCGCGGCCGCTTCCAACAACTTTGGACCGGGGGAGCAACTACAACATATTGTACCTTTGAGCATAACAAGAAAGACGGCTTGAAACATTTGGCCGCCAGTATATTGAGCTCATACAACAACCCTCACGCACCTGATGTATCTCAGGATATTAACCGGTTTCTACTCATTCAAAAAATCGTGAAAACCGTGACATCCTCAGACCTCGCTATGTCCGCCCGAATGATGATATTGCAGATTTTTCCAGGTTTGAATATAGGGCAGCTATTGCCAGCCGGGTTTCCAAAAGCGTGTAGCTAAAAACGCCTTTGCCTTTCAGCTTAATGCAAATGAAACGAAATCGGGTTGCAGGCTTAGCCCGCGTTCGATATGAATTCACACTTTTTCCGATACGGTCCGTTCCGACTTTCAATGTTTACAATGCAGAATCTTTATTCTCTTTGCCGTACAGAATGCGCTGGAGTTCCCGGTGGGTGAAGTAGGGGTCGTCGTTTCTAAGGTAGGGCAACAGGATTCGTTTTTGTCGAAGCAGATCCCTTGATATTTCTCCGGTAATCACATCCTCTTCATAAAGAACCGCTTTGGCCATCTGCTGACCGAAAGGGTTGATGATTTCACTGCCGCCCCAAAATCGGAAGGGTTCCTGTTTTTCACCCATTTTTTTGGCAAGGGGTGCAATATCGGTATGATGTTCCACTGCCAGCATGGAATCCCCTCCGCTCCAGATCTCCTCTCCCACGCGATTGGCGCAGAGGTTGTAGATGCCGAAGATGCGGGAATAAAACGTGTTGATGATGCCCCAGGATTCAATATTGGAAAATTCCGTGCCCATGGATCCCTGGCTTGAATTGAAGAGCGTGAGAAACACATCCGCCTTCTGGGCTACCCCCAAATAGGGAAGAGACGGATGCCACAGATCATTGCAGATGAAGACCGCAATGTTCATGTCATGAAACTTGAAAACCGGCACGCGCTTGCCCGGGGAGAAATATTTCCGCTCTTCAAAGACACCGTAGTTGGGCAGATTGAGCTTGCGGTAGGCAAACAACAGTTCCCCGTCAACGGCTACAAGCGCTGAATTGTAAAAGTTCATGGAAAGGGATTCTTCAATGAATCCCACCACCGCAGCCGTGCCGCGGGTGGCCTTGACGATTTTTCGAACCTCTGGGGAATCGAGTCTGAGGGCAACTTCGTGGTATCCCTGACCCACAAAATAACCGGTCAGGGCCAGTTCCGGAAAAAGGATCAGCTGGGCCCCTTTCTCTTTTCCCTCATAAATTTTCTGCAACACATCATCCAGATTGGCCTCAAGATCCAACAAAAGGGGGGATGTCTGGTAAATGGCGACTTTCATAATGTTTAATTGCTCCCTGATTATGTGAGAAAAGCCTTCCCGGTATGCTTCACCGTGTGATCGTCCCGCATGTAATTGGCCTGGCTGCTGTTTCGTTTGATCACGTCGAACCCTTCCGGGTCGTAGGGTTCGCTCTCAAAAGGAGGTGTTTTTTCAGGCCCCGTTTCCCGGCAGAGGGCAATATGCCGCTCCAGCTTTTCAATGGAAAAGGATATTAACTCAGCCAAAAAACCAAAGCAATGCCGCATCTGGTGAAACCCGTGTTTTTTCATGATGGCGAAACCGTTTGCACCCTCTTCTTCGGCTACCCGGTTCGGTTTTTTCTGACTGGTGGTACAGGCGGTTTGAATGGAAGGGATGTCCAGGCGTTCGTTGACTTTATCCATCAAGAGGTTCGCCATGTTGTGGCTGATCAGCCCCAGGTCCACGGCGTAGTTTTTCTGAATATTGGCAATGGAAGGGAGCCCCGCGTGAACCACCATGATCCCGGGATTCACCAATTGGGCCAAGGTGATCCCAAACAATCCTTCCGCATGGGTCAGGGTTAGAAGACCGGACATGGAATAGGGTCCCGAAAGGCCCGCCATGGGCATGGTGGAAACGTAGATGGGAAGCCCCTTTTTAACACAGGAAAGAAACGGATCCATCATGCTTTCAATGATGTTCAAGGGACTGTTGATGATGGAAAACTGGATGGTCAAGCCGCCCCGGCTTTTATGAATTTCGTCGGCCCGGGCAATCCCCTTTTCGGTAACCGTCGCCACATATAGGGGTTTTCGGCAGTGTTCAATGAGCGTGTCCATGACCTTGGCCTCCTCGTTGCGTATGAGCACGCCCCTGGCCATAAACGCCACTTCATCGGATTCATCCACAATGGAGGCGATTTTCGCCATATGGGCAAACGTAGGCGGTATCAACTCCCCGGTTCGATCATCGTAAACAAACGGCGACGTTCCACCGACACCGAAGGCGTTTTCGGGAATCCAGTATTCATCTCTTTTGGGGGCCGTAGACAGGGCCTGTTCCACCAGCGGACTTAAGATGTGAATATGCCCGGTGGTGTCGTCATAGGCCGCCAGGCCCGTGTCTTCAAATATTTTACGAATTTCCAGCGATTTGCACTTTACGCCCACCTCTTCCAGCACCCGCAGGGCATCCTCATGGATTCTCTTCACATAGGCCTCATCATAAATTCCGGTAATCGCTTCCAAACCGCCTCCTTTATTAAATTTCCACCCGCATGCCGTCATGGGCGAACCGGATGCCGGAATGCGATTTTTCAATGATCCGGTAATCATCGTGGCCCCGGTTCCAGTATTCTTCCAGATGAACGAAAAGAACTTTTTGTGCTTCTATACGCCGCGCAATGGCCAGGGTTTGTTCAAAGGTGTAGAGGGTGGTGCGCGAAATATGGTTCCATGGATAAGTGAACCCGTGTTTCAACCCGGTTTCAAAAATGCCGGGCTGAATCATCAACAAATCGGCGCCTTGAACTTCCGGCCGTCTTTCCGGAAAAGGGCGAATATCGCAGGGTGCATACACAAGTTTCCGGCCGTCTTTTACGATCACGTAAATAAATACCGTCTGCTCCCCCCGGTCCACGGGGATACCCACGATCTCCATTTTCCCAATTTGGATTTGATTTCTAAAAGGGATGCTTTCCACATACCCTTGTCCTTGGTAAAAACGCAACATGGGTCCATAGAAAGATTGCAGCCGGTACATTTCCCGATCCATGGGTTCGGGCAGCAACAGCGAAACCCGTTTATTTTCGTAAGCCCGCCAGTCTCTGAAGTCCAGTGCCATTTGCTCTACCACCCGAAACCCTTCCACGTGGTCGGGATCCAGATGGGTGAATAGGAGATAATTGACCTGATCGATGTCGGCTCGGTTCAATTGCCAAGAGATCTCCGCCGGCGCATCGATCAGGAGGTTTTCATCATGGACGAAGATGGACGGTCCGGTTCTGGCGTAGGGCACCCCCTTTTCCCTGGCTTCCCGGCAGACGCGGCATTTGCAGAGGGGTTTCGGAATAACCGTGCACCCCCCGGAACCCAGAACCGTAACATGCATGGATCAAGCCCTCTGTTTAGCTCCAGGGAAACGGACTGTGGCTGACCGGATGCAGTTCGCCCTTTCGGTAACGGCCGAAGCGAAAGGGCTCAAGCAATGCCTGCTTTTCCCCCAGGATCTCCTTGGCCACCAGTTTCCCTACACCGATCATTTTATAGCCGTGGTTGGAATCGAGAATTAAATAGCAATTTCGCTTCATGGCGTCAAAAATGGGAAAACTGTCCGGCGTAAAACAGCCTAATCCGCCGGAGGGTTCGTTTTTGTACATCCGGTATTTGTCTTCATACCGCTTCTGGCAATGGGCCAGGGCGGAGGTCCACATATGCACGAATTCAGGGGTGACGGTAAAGTCCGGTGAATCAATGCCGTAGGGATCCACGTTAATGTCTCCCGTGACGGTGTAAGGCGCCGCCCCGCCCTGAACCCCGCCGAAATTGAAATCAGGCTTATAATAAATGCCCCACATCTCGTCCGTGATCAATGATCCGTCCTCGCTGGAGTAAAGGGGTGCTTCCGAATCCACATGAATCACCGGCGGCATTTCGCCCCGGTTGTTCATGGCATAGGCGGGATCCACGCCAAGGGTTCCCTCCACCAGGCACAAGTAGGTCCACATCTGATTTCCGGAATGCAGAATGCCGTCGGGTCCCATGATGTCGACTTCATTGGGAAGGCCCAGCATATCCCACAAACCTTTGGCCCAGGGGCCGGGACCGGCGATGACCCAGTCGCACTGAATATCGCCCTTTGATGTCTGAACGGCAGTCACGGAATCCTTATCGGTCTTGAACCCGGTGACGGAAATCCCGGTCAATATTCGGACCCCCAGGGCTTCGGCCTTGTCCGCCAGCCGGTAGAGGGATTTCATCTGGTTGGCGTACCCGCCTTTTTTTTCATGCAGGATGGAGGTAATGTCCTTGGCCTGCCAATCGTCAAAGATGTTTTTCCGCATGTAATTGAGGCAGTCTTTTTCTCCTTCGATAAAAGCGGATTCATAACCGATATTTTTCTGTTGTTGATAAATTTGAGTTACATCCCCATGCATGGATTCCGGAGATATCTGCATGTACCCCACCGGATGAAAACCGTAAGCTTCCGTATCTTCTTCCCATACGCGCACGCTGTGGGCCATCAGTTCCCGCATGGCGGGTTGAAAATAGTTATTGCGGATGATGCCGCAGGCGATGCCCGATGCACCGGCCCCGATGGCCGTTTTATCGATGACCAGGATATCTTTTCCGCTGCCTGTTTTTTTCCGCTGTAATTCCTGTGCCAGGTGCCAGGCTGTGCTGAGGCCATGGATGCCGGCGCCGATGATGACATATTTATGTTGTGTGGGAAATGACAATTTTTGACTCCTTTTTTTTAAGAATATCCCCCGGGATGAGCAATGCCGCGCCGTATTCTTTTCGGGGATGGGAGAATCCGAATTGATGTATAATATCTATGGATTCCCCGGCTTGTTCACCGAAATATTTTCGGGCAAGCCGGGAATGATGGGATTTTCATGCCGGGGGCGACATTATTCTTTTCATGGATGTTTATTTGAATGGGTCCCATCGCACCGTCTGTTTTTCATAAGAGGGTGGAAATTGTTTTAAGAATTCATCGTAGTAATAGAGCTCTTTAAACGAAGCAAAAGGCAAGCCGTATGCGGCCTTGGGCCTTTGGTTTATTTCTTTGGGGTCAATCTTTTTGGCCACGATTTCATCCATCACATCATCCATCCCCGTTCCCATGGCAAATCTGAGTTTTTCGCGATTGGCAATCTGCTCAGGCAGCATGTCCCTGAAGGCTTCTCTCAAAACATACTTCTCAATCTGTTTTTCGCCGTAAATTTTCCATGCCATGGGGATTTTTTTACTGAATTCCACGATTTTTGAATCCAAAAACGGTGTTTTATAAACAACGGCATTGGCCATCCATGCCCGGTCCAGGCGACGGAGCGCCGTATTGTAGGCGATATCCAAAAGCTTCTGGGCAAGACGCTCTCGCTGTTCTTCGCTCTTTACTTTCGGATTTTTGAGGACCATTCGGTATCCCCCGAACAGCTCATCCGCCCCTTCTCCCACCAGAACCGCATTGGAATGTTCTTTGACCATTCGGGACACATAGTAGTTTGAAATAATGCCGGATATGCAGTCTTCATCAAAGCTTTCCAGATACCACACCGCCTCCGGAATAAAATCGGCAATGTCTTGATCTGTAATGCGATAGATATGATGTTTCATGCCCAGGAAATCGGCCATCAAAATGGCGTTTTCCAGGTCGGGGCCGGGAAATCGCTCTACCGAACCGGTGAACAGCTTCAGATCCGGGTTAAAGTTCTTGGCGATGGCGGCAATAATCGAGCTGTCCAGTCCGCCGCTCAGAGCGATGGCGTCCACATCATCCATTCTCTTTTTCACTGCTTCTATGAGGAGCTCCCTTAAGATTGCCGAGGCGTCCTTCAGGTCTCGCGGTTCAGGGACATCCGGTACAAAGGGATCAAATGTTTTCATCCCGGTCTTTGTGCTGAAAATGTTTCCGGCCGGAAGCTCCTGAATGTCGAATTGCACATAATCCTTTAACCCCTTCATCTCCGAGCTGAAATAGAAAACATTGTCCTCGGATCCGAAAAAGAGGGGCCTGGCGCCCACGGGATCACGCGCCAGAATGACTTCATCATTTTTTTCCACGATGGCGCAGGCAAAACTGCCGTCCAGGTGTTTGAAACAGTTCCGCTCATACTTCTCATAATATTCCTTGAACAGATCGATGTCGCTTTGACCTGCGGGCCTCTCATTAAACAGCCTTCCATCAAAGAGGATCAAGGGCGTGTCCTCAAGAGAGGTGCAATAGGTTCTTACCGGAGACAGGTTGATTTCATTGGCGCCCAAGGCCCCTCTGTCATCGCTTAAAGATCGGATTATATTGTTGTCCGGGCCGCGGTGCCGCATCAGTTTCAGCATGCTTCCCAGTTCTTTCGGGCTGTCGATCGCGAGTTTTCCGTGTTGCGATACAATTCCTGCTAAACTTGCCATTTTGAAATCTCCAAAAATGATACCATATGTTTATTTGACAAAAATTTTACCCAGATTCGCCGTGGTCAACGGATCATCCATATACATGCCCAGGCCCGTTTGACGCAGGGATTCCATGCCCCGTTCGTCGTAGACCACGTTTTCCACTTCCGGCGCCTCTTCAGGGGTAACGGTCTTGGCGATTTCGATTGTCTTTTCAAGTTTTTCAAATGAAAAATCGATCAGATAGCGCAAGAAGGCAAAGGGGTGACGAATCATGTGAAAGCCGTATTTCATGCATAGGGCCTGCCCCATTCTGGCGTCTTCATAGGCGCGATCGGTGAGGTGTTCTTCATGGGTGGTGCCGGCACTCTGAAAAGCGGGAAGATCCAGCATGAGATTGAGGTGTGTCATGAGCAGGTTCAGATAATTGTGGCTGATCAGACCGTAGTTGGGGTTGTATTCGATACTGGGGTCGGCGATGGTGGGGTAGCCCGCGTGAATGCATGTGACTCCGGGGTTCAACAGTTGGGCCGCGCAGATGCCGAACAGGACCTCCGCATGGGTCATGGAAAGGACTCCGTTATAGCAGTAAGGGGCGCTGATACCGGCCATGGGCATGGCTGAAATAAACGTGGGAAGTCCGGCCTTCACCACTTTTACAAAATGCTCGGAGAAATTTTCGTTCACTTCCAAGGGCGGCCGCGTCAGACAGAACACGATCATGATATTCTTTCTTTCCTCGTAAATTTCCAGTGCGCGGGCCAGTGCTTTGTCCGACGTTACGGCGAAATAGAGCGGTTTTGAGCAATTTTCCGCCATAAGATTCATTTGTTCCACTTCATCTTTCAGCTTGATGCCGCGTCCCATGCCGCCCACCGGATCGCTTCTTTCGGCAATCCGGGCAATGCGCGCGGCATGCTCGGCGGTGGGAAAAATACCGCCCTGTCCTTTTTGATCGTCATAAACATAAGGGGCCGTACCTCCGATGAAAAAGCTTTTAAGGGGAACAAAAAAGTCATTCACCCCAGGGGTGGTTTGAAGACATTTTTCCACCAGGTCGCGCATCGGATAAATTCGATCTTCATAAACAGCGGCCAACCCTTTTGCTTCAAGCTTCTTAAAGACCCGCTGCATGTCCGGCTGTTTGCATCCCACGCCCATGTTTTCCAGAATCCACAGGGCGTCTTGATGGGATTGCAGCAGCATTTCCACTGTATCCTCGCCTAAAACGGACTTCGATTTTTCTACTTGTGCGGTATTCACAATCCTCTCCTTATCCTTAATCCTTGCTGAAAACCCGGCATTGAGCCGGGGCGCTCCATAAACTTGGCAACCAATTGAATGTGTGATCAGCAAAAATCATAAAATTATTTTGCTTCAAACAATTTGATTTGATAACATGTGATTAAATATAATATCATCTCAAACTATTTGAACTGAAAAGAATAATGCAGGTAAACTTTTATGTCAAGGAAATCTGCAAGTTTTCTGAGGATGTTTTAAATAGTTTTCAGGTTGCCGTCGTGGATGAGGGGAATTTGGCGAAAGATATGGGGTACGTCGAGCGGGTTATGTGACTTTGAGGTCCTGGACATCAAGCATGTCGGTGAGTCTCTTAAGGGTAAGAGCGATCTGTTCCATTTCGCTTGGGGATAGCTTGTTAAGCCCGTCAATGATCTTTTGTTGTATGGGGGAAGGGGCATTCTCTGCTAGTATTTTCCCGGTTCTTGTAAGTTCAACGGTAATCACCCGTCGATCCCGGGATATCCTTAACCTCTTCACAAGATCTTTCTTTTCTAAACGGTCGATGATCCCGGTAATAGTGCTGGAATTGACCATCACATGTTTAGCGATCTGGGAGGGAGGCAGAGGGCCGTTTTCGTGAAGCGCGAGAAGACAGTTGATTTGCGCAGCACTCACGTTGTATATTTTGTTTAACTCCTTTGTGTAATGCTCTCCAGCCTGCATCAGCCTGCGGATCGAATATATGATGTCCTTGGTGCGTATGGAGTGGATATCGCCAAGTATCTCAGGTGAAACGGTTGTATTTCTTTCCGACATGATCAGTTACCCATGACTCCCATGCAAAAAGTCCATTTTACGAGGCCATCACCCATGCTTGGTAAATTTTGACTTTTTTATCACAAGAACCAACCCTCGGGCAACAAAATAATATACGGGTGCCCTATCTGGATGAATGATGATCAGATTGACAAATGTCTCTAAGTCTTTTGATAAGGG
>CAYPQJ010000154.1:0-10630 GCA_964412835.1 uncultured Desulfobacteraceae bacterium
CTTCAACAGATTCTGCACCTGGTCTCTTTTTCTGCAGAAACCGGTATAAATTTCCCTTGAAACCAGCCCCAGATCGTGACCCAGATCCCGCAACCTTAAATCGGCGTTGTCTTCCCTTAACAGGAGACGGTATTCCGCCCGCGAGGTGAACATGCGGTAGGGCTCCCGGGTCCCTTTTGTTACCAGATCGTCAATCAACACACCGGTATATGCTTCGGCGCGCGAAAGGATCACCGGTGCCTCACCGCGAACTTTCATGACTGCGTTGATACCCGCCAGAAGTCCCTGGGCCGCGGCTTCCTCGTACCCCGAGGTGCCGTTGATCTGACCCGCGTGAAACAGGCCCTCCACCCGTTTGGTTTCCTGGGTGGGCTTCAGCTCCAAAGGATTGATATAGTCATATTCAATGGCATAACCGGGGCGCAGAATTTCGGCTTTTTCAAGGCCCGGGATGGACCTCACCATTCTGACCTGAATGTCAACGGGCAGGCTCGTGGGAAGTCCGTTGGGATAGACTTCAAGGGTATCAAGTCCTTCCGGTTCAAGAAAAACCTGATGCCGTTCTTTCTCGGCAAAGCGTACCACCTTGTCTTCGATGGAAGGGCAATACCGGGCACCGGTTCCCTCGATAATACCGCTGAAAAGCGGTGAGCGGTCCAGGCCCTCACGAATAATATCGTGGGTTTTGGCGTTGGTGTAGGTAATATGACAAGGCACCTGAGCCAGGGGGATCCGTGTGGTGGTAAAGGAAAAGGGCTTGGGGTTTTCATCCCCCGGTTGTGCCACGAGGCCTTCGTAGTCAATGGTTTTGCCGTTAAGCCTAGGCGTGGTGCCGGTTTTCAACCGGCCCAGTTCAAAGCCCAACGTCGCCAGCTGCTCGGGCAACCGGGTGGATGCGGGATCTCCCATTCGACCCGCTCTGAAATGATCCAGCCCGATATGTACCAATCCCCGCAGGAAGGTGCCGTTGGTGAGGATAACCGTTTGACCCAGGAATTTTTCGTGAATCCGGCTTTCAATGCCGTAAACTTTTCCGTCTTTGACCAGCAGGCGGTCCACCATGGCTTGGCGGATATCCAGGTTAGGGGCACTTTCAACCACCCGCTTCATGCGTTTTCGGTACAGGTCGCGATCATTCTGGGACCGGGATCCCTGCACCGCCAGACCTTTCCGTGTGTTGAGCCGCCGGAACTGAATGCCCGTTTCATCGGCATTCCTGGCCATTTCACCGCCTAAAGCATCGATTTCTTTGACCAGATGTCCTTTGGCCAGGCCGCCGATAGCCGGATTGCAGCTCATGGCGGCCACATGATCCAGGTTGATGGTCAACAGCAGGGTGGGATGTCCCATTCTTGCGGCGGCGAGGGCCGCTTCACAACCGGCGTGACCCGCACCCACCACGATGACATCATATTGTTTGTCACAGGTGCTCATGATGAGACTTCATTGCAGTGTTTACGAGGCCGGCCAGCTGTTTTTACCTCTATTCAAATGAATGAATTTATGACCCGGGTTTTTTGACCATGATGGTGTCATTGCGGCCCGGCCCCACGGAAATGATGGAAACGGGGACCCCGGTGATGTCTTCAATGGCGGAAAGGTAATCCAGAGCCGCTGTGGGGAGATCATTTTTCTCCCTGGCGCCGGTGATGTCTTCCTTCCATCCGGGCATTTCTTTGTACACCGGTTTACACAGAGCTGTTTTACCTAAGCTAGCCGGCCTTTGATGAACCCTTTGTCCATTGATCTCATATGCGACGCAGATTTTCAGGGTTTCAAGTCCTGACAGAACATCCAGCTTTGTGATGGCCATACTGTTCAGGCCGTTCAACCTTACGGAATCGCCCACAACCACCAGGTCCAGCCAGCCGCAGCGCCGCCGTCTACCGGTGGTGGCGCCGAATTCTTTTCCCGTTTCCTGAATGAAATCACCGATTTCATCTTCAAGTTCGGTCACAAAGGGGCCTGCGCCCACTCTCGTGGTGTAAGCTTTCACGATCCCCACAACGTGATGAATCTGTCTGGGCCCTACCCCTGCGCCCGAACAGGCAGCGCCGGCAACCGGGTTGGAGGAGGTTACGAATGGATAGGTGCCATGGTCAATGTCCAGGTGGGTGCCTTGAGCCCCTTCAAACAGGATGGCCTTCCCGGCTTTCGCGCCCTGATCCAGTTCAATGGAAACATCGGTGATGAACGGCGCCAGTTTCTGACCCATGGCCAGATAATGATCCAGAATCGGTTGCGCCTCCAAGGGGGACGCCCCCAGGAATTTTTCCAGAAGAAAGTTCTTTTCTTTGAGGTTTGTTCGGATCTTTTCTTCCAAAACATCCGGTTCGGTGAGGTCGATGGCACGAACCCCTGTTCTGGTTATTTTGTCTTCATAGCAGGGTCCGATGCCTCGGCCTGTGGTGCCGATCTTATCTTTCCCTTTTGCCTTTTCCCTGGCCAGGTCCAGGGCCTTGTGGTAGGGCATGATCATGTGCGCTTTTTCACTGAGGGAAAGCCGCTCGGGACCCACCGTGATGCCGGCTTTTTTTAAGCCTTCCATTTCTTCTAAAAGCACCTCCGGATCCACCACCAGACCGTTTCCGATGAGGCATTTTTTGTTTTCATACAGAATGCCGGATGGAATGATGTGAAAAATGAACTGCCGATCATCTACCTCCAGGGTATGACCGGCATTGTTCCCCCCCTGAAATCTCACAACAAATTCCACCCCGGCCGTCAGAAGGTCAACGACTTTTCCTTTTCCCTCGTCTCCCCACTGTGTTCCGACCACTACGATATTGGCCATTGCCTGTTCCTTTCTTTCAGATCCGTTTGAAAATTCCGATAATCCAGTTGAGTGTCAATATCCCGATCATCATAATCCCTGCCGAGCGCTATAAGGCATACCTGATCACCGTATTTTTTGAGAAGGGACCGTGCCCCCACATCCCCGGTGAGGCTTTTCAGTTCAAAAAAAAGATCGCGCCTGAAAATGACCGGGTGAGCAGCCCGTTTCCCCACTTTGACAGCCCCGATGGGCAATCGGGAATTCAAATAACTCTCAATCAGGAGGTCAATGACACGATCGTCGATAAAGGGCATATCCGCCAGAAGAATCATCCCATGATCGTGGCTGTGAGCAATCTCTTCCACCCCCGCGACCAGGGAAGAACTGATCCCTTCCGCATAACGCCGGTTATGGACAATGGTCAATTTCGGATCGCGGGAAATTCCACTTAACGCCGCCTCAATTTCAGGGGCCCGATGCCCCAGGACAAGCACGATGCGGTCCAGTCGGGATTTTAAAGCAGCGTGCAATGATCTTTCCACCAGGGTCACACCGGCAACGGGCAACAGCTGTTTCAGGGTGCCCATGCGGGTAGATGCTCCGGCGGCAAGGAGAATGCCCGCCACCCTCCGGGCAAAAGAACCCCCTTGCATCCTTTTCAGGAGTCCTCTTTTTTGGTTTTTTTAGCCTGTTCGATCAATTCAAGCAGGGATGCCATTTTGGGGCCTGACGGAGGATCAAATGCTTTTTCCCATTGTTCAGGGGTCAGTTTCGCCCTTAAATGGGTTTCTACCGGAAAATGAACATACCAGCAATCCAACGTCTTAAAACATGGCAGGCCTTTGTTTTCGATCCGACAAAAGGAAAAAGGGATCTGATGGCCCAGTCTGGGGCACCGAATGGTTTGCTCATCTGTGGGTGGGATGTTTTCCGTCATATCTGGCTTCGTCCTAACTTCGCTCATCATTGTTTCTCGAATATCGTATGCGGTTCTCTTTTAACAGCGGTGGATTCGGCCCCGGTAAATATGATTTACCGGGGCTGTACGCTGTAATTTCAAGACCTATTCAAAACCACTGGCCTGGTATTGTTTCGGTTTAGGCAGCGGCGCGATGTCCTCAAGCGCCCGTTTGATTTCTTCTTCCGGAAGGGGATGATCCTTGAGCCGGCCCTCAAAATATGCCTGATAGGCCGCCATATCCACAAGGCCGTGCCCGCTCCAGTTAAACAAAATAACCTTTTCTTTCCCCTCTTCCTTGGCTTTCTTTGCCTCGCGGATGGCCATGGCGATGGCATGGTTACATTCCGGCGCACTGATGAATCCTTCGGTTCGCGCAAAGATAACGCCGGCCTCGAACGTTTCTATCTGATTCACGGCCTCCGCCCGAATCAATTTATCCATGAGCAGTTGGCTGATGATGGGTGCCATGCCATGATACCGCAACCCTCCCGCATGGATGGGTGCCGGCACAAAATTGTGCCCCAGGGTATGCATGGGCAGCAGCGGGGTCATCTGGACCGTGTCCCCGAAGTCGTAAGCAAAGGGCCCCTTGGTCATGGTGGGGCATGAGCTGGGCTCTACGCCGATAATATCAATTTCTTTCCCATGGATCTTATCCCGCACATAAACGGTGCAATTGCCCGCGAAGTTGCTTCCGCCGCCCGAGCATCCGATGACCACATCCGGGTAATCCCCGGCAATATCCATCTGCTTCTGGGTCTCCAAACCATTGACGGTCTGGTGCAGCATGACATGATTCAGAACACTGCCCAGGGCATATTTGGCCCCGTCGGTGTTGACAGCCTCCTCCACCGCCTCGCTGATGGCCATGCCCAGGCTTCCCGGCGATTCAGGGTCCTTTTCCAGAATGCTACGCCCGGCGTTTGTTTCGGAACTGGGACTGGCTACACACTGAGCTCCCCAGGTTTGCATCATAAGACGTCGATAAGGTTTCTGGTTAAAAGAGATTTTCACCATGTAAACCTTACATTCCAGACCAAAAAAAGCGCAGCACATGGCAAGCGCGCTTCCCCACTGACCCGCCCCTGTTTCGGTGATGATCTTTTTGGTGCCGAAGACCTTGTTGTAGTAGGCCTGTGCTATGGCCGTATTGGGCTTGTGGCTCCCGGCCGGGCTGACGCCTTCGTTTTTGTAATAGATTTTGGCCGGTGTATCGAGATATTTTTCCAGGTTATACGCCCTGTAAAGGGGGGTCGGCCGCCAGATGGCGTATTTTTCCAGCACCTCTTCAGGGATATCGATCCATCTCTCCTGGCTCACTTCCTGCTCAATCAGGTTCATGGGGAAAATAGGCGCCAGATCATCGGGGCCGACCGGTTGTCCGGTTCCCGGATGCAATGGCGGTTCCATGGGGGTGGGCATATCCGCCATAATATTGTACCATTGACGTGGCATCTCCGATTCGGGTAAAAAGATCTTTTTAGTTTTCATGACATTTTCGCTCCTGATATTTGGTTGACATATTCAACCGCGGCACCAACGCCACGATCGATTCCCAATTTATATCGCCGCATACCGGTTGCGCATGCGGATGATAACCAGGGGGATGCGTGTTCCGTGAACCCATCCCTTTTTACTGCCGATGGTGTTGAAAATTTCGGATACGCCCAGGACATTCAAAGGCGTTTGAAAACTAAACAGGAGGCTAGTGTGTTTGGCCCATAAAGTCAAGCATGGAACTGCCATGAAATTTTCGGGAGGTTTTAGGATGCACCTTACAGAAATGCGACTTTTTCCAGAAAAATACCCCACGACCCGGCATTACCCATTTAGTTTGAAAATTCTTCAGGAAACCAGGCGCCTGGCATTCATCTCGCCGGTGACCTTTCTGGTGGGGGAAAATGGTGCCGGAAAATCCACACTGCTAAGAGCGCTCTGCCAGAAATGCGGTATCCATATTTGGGAGAAGGAGCGGGGAGACCGCATGGAATCAAACCCTTACGAAGACCTGCTCTACCGGTATGCGGGTGTTAAATGGACAAATGGCCGTGTGTACGGGTCTTTCTTTGGCTCGGAACACTTTCGAAATTTTTCCGAATACGTGGAGGAATGGGCCGCATCAGACCCGGAAAGCCTGAAATATTTCGGTGGTAAATCATTAATCACCCAATCCCACGGCCAATCCATGATGACATTTTTCAGGGCCCGGTATCAAATTAAGGGCCTGTACTTTCTGGACGAACCGGAAACGGCCCTTTCACCTAAGAGTCAATTGGAACTGGTTCGCATTTTGAAAGAAATGGGAGGAGCGGGCCACGCCCAATTTATTGTGGCCACCCACTCCCCCATTCTTTTAGCCTGTCCCCGTGCCACTATTTACAGTTTCGATCATTGTCCCGTTAAACCCATCGATTATGAGGAAACACAATACTACAGGATCTTTAAAGACTTTCTGGAAAACAGAGATCAATATTTGTAGGGTTGCGGAAGAAACCGGGCGGACACACAGGTCCGCCCGGTTGGCACGGCCAACCTTCATTATGCCAGAACGGATTTCAGTTCCTCCTGGATATATTGCAGCTGATCGATCTGCTCCTCTCCGATCTCTTTGCCGGGGGTTCCGGTTTTCACCTTTTTTCGCAGGGCCTTGAGCTCATTTTCCAGATCGATGATGTTGTTCAACAGCGTGGTTGCCATATCAGGGCCCTCTTTTTCCGGTACCGGTTCATCCACGGAAATATCTTTTGATTTAAGAATCAAATGCTCTTTCCATTTGGGGATATGGGTAATCAGGTTGAGTTTTTCCGAAATTTCCCGGGCCAGGGTTTCGCTGGCCGTAATTTCCCCGTGCACCACAAAGACCTTCGGGTTGGATTCAAAATGGGAAACCCATTCCATGAGGTCCGCCTGGTCCGCATGGGCCGAAAAACCCCCAATGGGGTAAACCTTGGCTCGGACCGCCACATTTTCCCTGAATATCTTCACCTGCTTTTCACCATCCACAATTTTTCTGCCGGTGGTTCCTTTGGCTTGGAACCCGACAATCACAATACTGGCCCCTGTTCGCCAAAGATTGTGCTTCAAGTGGTGTTTGATTCGTCCCGCCGTACACATGCCGCTGGCGGCAATGACGATGGCTGAGCCTTGCTTTTCATTGATGGCCATGGATTCCCTGGTGGTGGGGGTAAACTTCAGGTTGGGCATGTCAAAAGGGTCGTAACCCGCATCAACGACGGCCCTCGTCTCTTTGTCATAATATTTTTTGTTTTCTCTGAATATTTTCGTCGCTTTGATGGCCAGCGGACTATCCAGGTAGATGGGAATGTCCGGGACGAGCCCCTGTCGGTGGAATTCTCCCAAAATGTAAAGAATTTCCTGGGTTCTCTCCACGGCAAAAGCGGGAATAATGATTTTTTCGTTATGGGAAACACTGTAGTTAATGGCTTCCACCAGCTCCAATTTACTATCTTCAAAGCTCCGGTGGAGACGATTCCCGTAAGTGGACTCCACAAAGAGATAGTCGGCATCAAAAACCTCATGTGGCGCCTTTACAATCAACTGGTCTTTCTTGCCCAGATCCCCGGAAAAAACCACCTTAATGGTTTCACCGTCTGCCTCAATCCACAATTCCAAAATGGAAGACCCCAGGATATGCCCCGCATTTCGAAGCCGTGCTTTCATCCCCGATTCAAGGGTCAACATCTGATCTCTTTCCATGGGATGAAAACGCTTAAGACTGGCTTCCGCGTCTTCAGTGGTGTACAGCGGGGTTACCCCCCCCTTGGCCTGGCGGGAATTTTTGCGGGTCTGCCATTCAGCATCCATTTCCTGAATGTGGGCCGAGTCCAGCAGCATGATCTCACACAATTGCGCGGTTGGCGGGGATGTAATGATTTTCCCTCGAAATCCATCCTTGACCAGCTTGGGAATCCGTCCGCAATGATCTATGTGACAGTGGGTGAGAAACAGGATTTCAATTTCCTTCGGATCAAATCCCCACGGCTCCCAGTTGCGGCTTTCCATCTGTCGACCCCCTTGAAAGAGGCCGCAGTCCACCAAGATTTTTTTGTTACCGGGTGATTCCACCAGGTAACAGGAACCGGTTACACTTCCCGCCGCACCCAGGCACGTAATTCTGACCATAATGTGGATCTCCTTTCATGGCACATCAATCATCACTCCCGTCAGGATGACGGTACGATTTCCCCTCATAATTGGTCACTTGCAGGGAATCACCGTCCTGTCCCTCGAAGTAATCCGGTAAAAGCGGCACCTTGCCGCCGCCGCCCAAAAGATCGATGGCAAAATGAGGAACGCAGAGGCCGGACGTATGGCCCTGCAGTCCCCGTATGATATCCAAACCCCGGCTCAACGAAGTCCTGAAGTGAGATGTTCCCCGGGCCGGATCCCCATGAAAGAGATAATAGGGTTTAACCCTTATTGTCAAGAGTTTCCGCATCAGGTTCCCCATAACACCCAGGTCGTCGTTTACCCCTTTCAAGAGAACCGTCTGACACCCCAGGGGAATTCCCGCATCGGCCAGACGGCTGCACGCCAGGGCGGCTTCCGGTGTGATTTCAACAGGGTGATTGAAGTGGACATTGATGTAAAGGGGGTGAAATTTTTGAAGCAAAGCGGCCAGTTCCGGTGTGACCCGCTGGGGCAGGGTGCAGGGGACCCTTGTGCCGACCCGTATGATTTCAACATGGGATATGGCGCGGATGGCGCTCAGGATTTCCCATAACCGGGTATCTTCCAGAAGTAGCGGGTCCCCGCCGGAGAGCAGTACATCCCGCACTTCCTCGTGCGCCCTGATATAGTCAATCCCCTGCTCAATGGACGTATCCGTTGCCATTGCGCTACGTCCCACCTTTCGTTTCCGGTTGCAGAACCGGCAGTACATGGCGCACTCCGAAGAGACCAGGAGAAGAACCCGATCCGGATACCGGTGGGTCAGGCCGTAAACAGGCGAATGCCCTTCCTCGTTTAAGGGATCCGCGCAAGCCTCCGCATCGTCCAGCTCTCTAATATCCGGTACGCACTGGCGGTATATGGGGTCATTTTCTTCGCCGATGAGCCCCAGATAATAAGGGTTGATACGCATGGGATACCGGGATATGACCCGCTCCAGTTTTTCGCGGTGGGCAGAGGGGGAACGGGGGAGGGAATCCAAGCTTACGGTACTTTCTGAAAGGAGCCGTTTCCACAGGGGTGTATCATTTTTGATGCTTTTTTCATCCATAATCCCTGGATTCCTATTTCGATACCATCCGGATGATTTTTCCGGATGTGTATTCCGCCACATCGGCCAGGCCGTCTAAAGACATGAATTCAAGAGCATTGGCTGAAAAAAGGCAGGTGGCTGAAGGGGGGAAGTCTTCATCTTCCAGGTAAAAAATAGTGCAGACCGCAATCTTCGGAAAGGGGTAGAGCAGCATGGAAAAATCGCCGATTTGAAGCGTTTCTCCATCAAAGGCGCATATGATGTCCTCTTTTTTTTCCAGAATTTTATTCACATGGGGAATCAACACCCGCTCGCTGTTGGCGCTGAAAGCCCCGTGATAGGGCATGCTTCCCGGAAAATCTTTGAAAGCCTTGTAGGGCTCAATCTGAATATTCTCGACTCCCGCATGCAATGCATAAAGGGAGACCAAAAGCCCTTTGGGATCCACATTTTTTTCCCCGGAAAACGTCACCTGCTCGTGATCGAACCAGGCCGCTTCGCCAAAGGCTTGAAGGGAAAAACCTTTCCCGCTTCTTGAAGCTCCCAGGCGTGTTTCCAGATCGGGGGGGAGTTTTTCAAAAAGGCCTGAAAGATTTTCATGAATCATTTTTTCATAATTCGTTGTCATGGGCTTCCTTCCTCATTTTCGTTTTTCTTCACAATACCTTCCGTAAATACACAGGGCTGCCATGGTTCCCACGGACTCGATGAGTTCCGGAATGGAGATCTGCTGGTTGAACCCGCCCAGATGGGGTCCGGTATCCAGCGTGATATCGTCCTCCCCCCTTTTCATTTGTCGTACTTTTTCCATGGACACATGACGTTCCAGCAAAAAATCCATAAAAACCGCGTCCGTCATTTCCTGTTGGTCCGCAACCCTTAGGATTTCTTCCATATATCGATCCACTCCCATTTCATCCACCATGCGCTCCGCCAGGGCGGAAAAATTGACCGGTGTGGCGCTTTCGAAAGGTTTCCCTACAAAGCCGTTATAATAGTGGTGGAAAATACCTTGAATGATTTCCGTCAGCAGGGGGTTTTGAAACAGCTGTCTGGCATCCACTGGCCGGCCACCAGGATCTAAACCCACCCTGCGGCTGTCCTTCATGCGAAAATAGCTTCCCGTCACCAGAAAAAGGCTCAACAGCTGGGCGCCCATGGGTGAATAGATCTTTCGGGCCGGTCCCCGGAAAGACTCCAGGTGTTCAAAATCCCGAATGCCGGAGCGACCGAAATTGGGATAACGGCATGACCGGAGCCACTGGTCCAGTCGCCCTGCCCTCTGCCAGAGATATCGGCCCTGATCATCCCTTCTGGAACCCTGCACCCGGTTATGAAACAGGGGTATGGGTGCGGTATGAATCATGCCAAGGCCGGTCAGTTTCCCGAATAAGAACGCGTTCCGGCATATGGTTTCATGAAATTCTTCGTCGTTCAGCTGCTTTGTTCGGCCCACTTCGTTGGGATATCTGAAGTAATCGGGGTGCGCCAGAAATGCGATGGCAAAACCCTTTGAATGGCGCCTAATCCCGCGGGGAGCAGGAATCGGCATGTCTTTTAAGCGGAATGAAAGACTCCCGCCAACCGTTATGATTTGAGGGATATGGAACCTCATGGGAAAAGCATAACCGTTGTGCCTTAGATGATACAGCCAGGTCGCCTCACGAAG
>CAYPQJ010000155.1:0-10601 GCA_964412835.1 uncultured Desulfobacteraceae bacterium
TTCCTCAAAGAGGGTGAATCATTTTATCTCAAACGCCTCAAGCGATACACGCCTGTGGAGTGGGTCGAAGTTAAACCCGAAAAAATTAAAAAGGGAACGCTTAAAGAAAGACTGCTGGCATTGGAAGGACGTTCCATTGAGAAGAGATTCCACTTAAAAGATCACATTATTGTCCTCGACGTATCAGGGAGGGAGTACTCTTCTGAAACCCTTTCAAACCGAATTGAACGGTTGTCATGGAAGGGAGATCCTTTGTGCTTTGTGATCGGAGGTCCTTTGGGAATTTCAAAGGAGATCCTGCAAGGGGCTCACGAAACACTCTCACTTTCAAAATTGACCCTGACCCATGAAATGAGCCGTATCCTCCTGCTGGAACAACTTTACAGAGCATTTACCATCATGAGAGGTGAAAAATATCATAAATAGTGACCTACTTCCCCCTCTAACCCCATCGCTCCGAAAATGGCTCCATCACGCACCACCAGACTCGACTGGTCGTTTCGCCCTTAACCCTTTGAAGCTTCAAGCGCCATGGCGATCTTGTTTTTCAGCTCGGACAGATCAAATGATTTGATGACATAGAAATCGGCGGCAATTGATTTCATGTTCTCCTTGAACGTGTCGTAGGCGGTGCATAAAACAACCGGCAGGTCATAGAACTTATTCCTGATATCCTGCAAAAGATCGAGACCGTTATAATCCACCATCTTGATGTCCAGTACCACCAGATCCGGCTTTTCTTCCTCGATCTTTTCCAGCAACATATACCCGTTCTCAGCCGTAATCACTTCGTAGCCGGCGTCACTCAACTCTTCTGAGTACAGATAGCGAATATGCTCTTCATCGTCCACAATCAGGATTTTGGCCATAATTCATCTCCAGAAATTTTGAAAATTCAACCGGGCACGTTAGTGGGTTTCTGTCCGGCATCTGAGCCCGACCCTATCTTTCGGACATCATATCAAAAGCAAATGGCCTTTGCAAACCGACCATGTATCTTTTTTCCATACCCGTTCAGTTCCTATAAACGGGACCCGGCCCTTAGTAGGTATAAAATCCGCGGCCTGTTTTTCGACCCAGCCAACCCGCATCCACATATTTTCTCAGTAGCGGGCATGCACGATATTTGCTGTCACCCAACCCTTTGTGGAGAACCTCCAGAATCGCCAGGCAAGTATCCAACCCGATCAAGTCCGCCAATGCCAGAGGACCCATGGGATGGTTCATGCCCAGCTTCATGATCTCATCGATATCCCCTGCTTCACCCACACCCTCATAAAGGGCATATACCGCTTCGTTTACCATGGGCATCAGGATACGGTTGGCCACAAACCCCGGAAAATCGTTGGCCGGTATCGGCGTTTTTCCCATTTTCACCGCCAGGTCCCGGGTCGTCCGGGTGGTCTCATCGTCCGTTGCCAGACCCTTGATGACCTCCACCAACTTCATCATGGGTACAGGATTCATAAAATGCATGCCGATGACTTTTCCCGGTCGCTTTGTGGCGGCTGCAATTTTGGTAATGGAGATGGAGGAGGTGTTGGAGGAGAGTATGACCTCGGGCTTACAGAACCTATCCAGATCCTCAAATATTTTTAATTTAAGGGCTTCGTTTTCGGTAGCGGCTTCCACCACATAGTCCGTTCGAATCATATCCTCCAGGGATGTGGACGCTTCAATCCTGCCCAATATGGATTGTTGTTCCGCCTCGGTAATCTTTTCTTTTTTCACGAGCCGCCCGAGGCTCTTCTCGATGGTTTTATAACCCCGCTCAACAAATTCGTCTTTGATATCATTCATCACAACGGACAAACCGCAGGCCGAAGCCACCTGCGCAATTCCCGAACCCATCTGCCCGGCACCCACAACCCCCAGCACATTGATTGCCATATCAATACTCCTTTTTCCGTCTGTTTTGATAGGATAGACCCAAAGGCCTCAGCAAAATCGCTCAAACGGATCGAATTTTCATTGACCCATGGTGGAAAAACTTACATTGAAATAGAAATGAGTACAAGCATAAACATGAATCCCGGGGAAATTATTCATCCCGCATTCCCGTTCAACAACTTTAAAACAAAATCCGCCGCTTCTTCTGCTCCATTGGGCTTTTCTTTTGAAACAGGCGGTAGATCAAGCAGTTCCGGAACCCGTAAAATCCAATCCCCATCTTCAAATACCCGTTCATCAATTGAAAAGCCCGTCATATGATTTTCGACGTATTCAGAAAGTATTTCAGACTCTTGGAACCTGGTTCGCTTGATATATCCA
Source organism: uncultured Desulfobacteraceae bacterium (assembly GCA_964412835.1). Classification (GTDB taxonomy): domain Bacteria; phylum Desulfobacterota; class DSM-4660; order Desulfatiglandales; family Desulfatiglandaceae; genus NaphS2. Next base: position 2,272 of record CAYPQJ010000155.1, read on the forward strand.
TAGGGGATTTGGGCGTGATAGACTTCCGCAAGCGTGCTGTATCCTACTTTTCCCACCACCGCATCAGCGGCATTAACCAGGTCCGGATGAAAAAAATCAGAACGATGGGGCAGAAGGATCACGTTTTCCAAAGCCTGAAAGTCCGTAGCAGCACCAGGTGCAACAAAAAAAACTTCATTTTGCCTGGCCAATTGACCGATAAACCCATGATGTTTGGGTATCCCGCCCATGGTAATGAGAACCATTGGCACCTGCTCGGATATTCCCAAATGATCTCTCACCTGTAATCGGTCATTTCTCGGCCTGCGACTTACCGGTCCGGTGGTCAGGTGAACCGGTCCTTTTAAACAGACAGGTGCCGTTTGAATATGGAAATCAGCCGATGAAAAAAGGGACTCAAGATAGTTAATATGTCTTTTGAACCCTCTCTTTTCAAAGACGTATTCCCCATAAACCCAATCCCACGTGAAGTTCTCCACCAGCACAGACGGCAACCCTGCCTCCCGGGCAACGGCAATACCCATGGGAGAAATATCAGAAAGGATCATGGCACATTTCAAATGGTTCACTTTTTTTGCCAAATCCTCCAACTTCCCGGGGTTGAACGGCAGAAATTCATCCAGAGACGCCACAGTCCTGAACAGGTTGGCACTAAGGGGACCTTCCTGCACCAGCCCCACATCGGTCAAAAGCGCATGATAGGAAAAGGGTCCGGAAAGGGATTCCTCGAAAAACCATGGCGAAACCGTGGTGAATATCTCGAACCGAATCCCGGGGCAACGCTCCTGAATGGCATTCATAACCGCCGATGCTCTCGCGGCATGGCCGAACCCATGGGGTGAAATGAAGTACGCCAGCGTCAGGCTGCCGGCTTGTACGGAATTCATTGGATTCATCAAGATACCCTTTTTGCTTGCGGGAATGGTCGGCATTGGGTTAACCTCCCGCCAAAACAACCACGGGGAAAGCCCATGCAGGCACAATTTCTTCTGGCGGACAAACTGATCCTTGTTTTCTATTTCATGGCCGTTATACTCTTTGGCGCCTATTTCCGCAAGAAAAGCAGCACCAGTTCCGGATTCATGATCGCGGATGGCGGACTTCCCAGCTGGGCGGTGGGCCTTTCCATACTGGGAACCTTCGTGAGCAGTATCACGTTTCTGGCCTATCCCGGCCAGGCCTACAACGCCGACTGGGATGTTTTCCTGTTTTCACTCACCCTGCCGCCGGCAGCCCTGGTCGCCACCTTCTATTTCATTCCCCTTTACAGGACAAAGGTCAAAATATCGGCCTACGAATACCTGGAGCAGCGTTTCGGGCCCTGGGCCCGCATCTACGGCAGCATCAGTTTCATGCTTGGCTCTTTAGCCCGTATCGGCATGATTCTTTTCCTGGTTTCCCTCGTGTTGCACCATCTCACGGGATGGTCATATGAAACCATCATCATCATTACCGGCATCGGGGTGACCTGCTATACGGTGCTGGGGGGCATTGAAGCGGTAATCTGGACAGATGTGGTCCAGGTTATCATCCTTTTCGCCGGTGCCATCGTCACCATCATTATTCTGCTCGCCGGCATGCCCGAAGGTCCGGGGCAGTTATTCGAGGTTGCCCAACAACACGGGAAGTTTTCATTGGGAAGCTGGCGACCGGATCTCATCGCTCCCACGGCATGGGTGGTGCTCATATACGGTATTTTTGAAAACCTGAGGAATTTCGGTGTGGATCAAAACTATGTTCAACGCTATCAGGTCACAAAATCCGTTAAAGCGGCATCACGCTCCGTTTGGATCGCGGCAATTGCTTATGTTCCCGTTTCAGCACTTTTTCTATTCATCGGCACCGCCCTTTTTTCTTTCTACACCGCCAACGCCCACCTGCTTCCACCATCACTTGAAGGGGCGCTCACAGGGGACAGGATATACCCTTACTTCATCGCCACGCAATTTCCGGTGGGCCTCAGGGGGCTGCTCATTGCCGCCATATTTGCCGCTGCCATGAGCAGTATCGACTCATCGCTCAATTGTGTCTCGACCTTGACGTTGCTTGACTTTTACAAACGACATATCAACCCGGGCGCCCATGAGAAACAAAGCATCAAAATGTTACGGATTTATACCGTTGTCTGGGGCGTGTTGGGAACCCTGACGGGGCTGGCCATGATTCAAGTCCGAACGGCCCTTGAAACAGGCTGGCAACTGGCGGGCATCGCCGGCGGTGGACTTGTGGGGCTGTTTCTTCTGGGGTTGATTTCCCGCCGCATAAAAGCATGGCAAGCCGCCACAGCAGTCCTGGCCAGCATCACGAGCATCGTTTGGGCCACATTCGCCCGAGAACTGCCCCGGCAATGGGACTGGCTTGAATGTGCATGGCATTCCCGCATGATCGGCGTCATCGGTACCGTCACGCTGCTGGCGGTCGGCTTTGGCTTAGCCCTTTTACCGGAAGGGCCAAAAAAGGGTTGAAATTATATTGTTTTGCTTCATCATCAAAGGGGCAATCTCAGGGTTTGACTCCCCAAGGATCCTCATGGTTATTATGGCCATTGACAGAACGTATCAGATACTCTAAGATAACAATCACATCTCGGAGATATGTCATGACCAGGGGAAACGTTTTTGAATGTGAAATTACCGTATCAACCGGAGTAAAAGAAAAACTTTTACGAAAGCATGCCATTGAAATCTGGGAAATTGAAGAAGTTGTTTATGACGACCCCCATGCTTTCTCCTTATCCCATCAGGATTGTTACTTTATTTATGGGCAGACCTTCGCGGGTAGGTACATTCTTGTTTTGGTTAGGGTCCTGTCACAAGATGAGGTTGTCGGTTTAAACCTCCATCCCAAGATAAATGTGATAAAAATAATCACAGCAAGAGATATGAATGAAAAGCAGAGGAAACTTTATTCCAGCAAAAGGGGGCGTTGAAACATGGAGAATGTTAGCGAGCTACCCGGCATGAATGATGAAAATCTTGCCCTATTTTGGGACAATAATGAGCCGGAACATTTTGAAGGGTGGCAGAAAACCGACGTAAAATTCATTCGTCCACCCAAAAAGCTGATTCAACTTCGGCTCGATCCGAGAGATGCCAGAATTATTGATAGAGAATCCAAACGTTCCGGCATTGACAGAGCGCAGCTTATACGGTCATGGGTGAAAGAAAAGATAGTCGATTTAGACAATCATTAGAGGAGAAAGGGACTACCCTTTTATTCATCTTCCTTAATGACCACAGGAAGCAAAGGTTCCTCATTCACCAGTAATTTGAAGACATCGGCCCGGGCATAATGGCCCACCACATCAAAATCATATTTTCCTTGAGCGATCTCAGCCATATCCAGGTCAGCGTAAAGAATACCTTCCCGGTCATACAAGGGGCCCGCCAGGACTTCTCCCAGGGGGGAGATGATGGTACTGCCACCGCGACACATGATGTCCGGCTGATTTTCTAAATCCTCCAGACCTTCCAGATCTTCGGGAAACATATCTTTTGTCAGGAACTGGTTGCAGCCCAAAACAAAGCAGCGACCTTCACAGGCGATATGCCTAAGGGTGCAATGCCAGGTATCGCGCGGGTCAGCCGTGGGGGCCAGGTATATTTCGACGCCCTTGCCGTACATGGCCATCCGGGCCAGGGGCATGTAATTCTCCCAGCAGATCAATCCTCCCAATCGACCCATGTCCGTTTCAAACACCGGCATTGTGCTGCCGTCTCCTTCACCCCAGATCAGCCGCTCGGAACCCGTGGGCTTGAGTTTTCGGTGTTTGCCCAACAACTCTCCATTCGGGCCGAAATAGACCAGAGTGCAATAGAGGGTCCCCCGCCCGAACCGGGCTTCCCTTTCAATGACGCCGATGGCCAGGTAGACGCCGGCTTCCCGGGCCGCTTTCCCCAGGATTTCAGTGGCAGGCCCCGGCACTTCAATGGCATTGGCCCAATACCTTTCGTAGGTACGCCGGCCGGCGTCACTTCGACTGCCGACAACCGCACCAAAACCGAGTCCCCGCGGATAGGCCGGTATAAAGGCCTCCGGGAAAAGGATCAATTGCACATCCTTGCCGGAAATGTCTCGAATCAAATCGCAGGTCTTCTCAAGGGTGGCCGCTTGATCAAACAGTACCGGACTGGATTGAACCACCGCAACTTTCACAGGTTGAAGCATCTCTTTCATTTTTCCTCCTTCACGCCCTTGAAAGGGCCTGTTCAAAATCGTTGATCAGATCTTCCGTAGCCTCAAGCCCCACCGAAAGACGGATGAGGCTGTCTGAAATACCCATGGCTCGGCGGTCCTCCGGGGGAACTCCGGCGTGAGAGGTGGTCGCGGGCCGCGTGATCAATGATTCCACACCCCCCAGACTTGGGGCCGAAATGGGTAATGTTACATTTTTAAGAATCCGGTCGGCAACCTTCACGCCGCCCTTCACTTCAAAGCTCATCATGCCGCCGAAACCATCCAGCAATTCCCCTGCCCGTATATGACCTGAATGGCTTGTCAGGCCGGGATAGTGGATTTTTCCAATGGCGGGATGGCTTTCAAGAAATTGCGCCAATTTCATTGCACTGTCATTCTGGTATCTCATGCGAACACCCAGGGTTTTCATGCCCCGGTGCAGCAGAAAACAGGCATGGGGATCCAGGGATCCACCCAGGCGGGCCAATTTCCGGACAATGGGATCGACCAGAGTGGAAGATCCGATCACGGCACCTGCCACAATATCCGAGTGCCCGTTAAGGTATTTGGTGCCGCTGTGCAGGGAAAGATCAAACCCCCATTCAGCAGGGCGAAAGTTCACCGGACTGGCAAAGGTGTTGTCAATGAGAGAAACAATGCCGTTTTTCTTGGCAAATTCGACCACGGCCTTGAGATCCGCCACCTGTAGAAGCGGATTGGTAAGGGTTTCCACCAGTATGGCCCGGGTGTTGGGGCGACGTTTTGACGCCCAGGACTCGGGGGCGTTGCCATCGAAAAAGTCAACGGAGATGCCATATGCCGGCAGATCCTCAGTGAGTAAATCGTACGTGCCGCCATAAAGGCAGTCCTGGGCCAGTAAGTGATCTCCTGTTGACAGGATCGTCAGCAGTGTTGTTGAAATAGCGGCCATACCACTTGCGGTCACCAGCGCTGTTTCGGCATTTTCAACTGCGGCCAGTTTTTGGTGAAGGGCGATGTGATTGGGCGTATTGTTCAAGCGGATATATTTAAGATTGTAGTAGCCGGGCTCCCCTTCGGCCGCGAATGTGGAAGACTGAAAAATGGGCATGCTGACAGCACCCCCGATGAGCGGTTTCGGCTCACCCGCATGAATCAGCTTGGTGTCAAGATGCGTATGCTTACCTTTCATATCCGGGAACTCCCCATGTCGTTTTTTCAAAAATGAGTCCTGACCGATTTTATCAAGGCTTCCATGTCTTCATCCGTGCCGATGGTAATGCGAACGAAATTTCTGATGCCCTCCATGTTGAAATACCGAACCAGTATCCCTTCCTTTTTCAGGGTTTTATAAACTGTTTCACCACTCAGTCCCTCTTTCTCTACAAATATGAAGTTGGCGCCCGACGGCAGCACATTCCAGCCAAGGCCTCGAAGCTGTTTTGAAAGAAATTCCCTGCTCTTGACGATTTTTTCCGTGATGGAGCGATAGTATTCCGTGTCACTGATGGCAATTTCTCCGATTTTCTGAGCAATAAGATCAGCAGGGTAGGAATTAAACGAGTCCTTCACCGCAAAAAGTGCGTTGACCAGATCCTGATCCCCCATGGCGAACCCCAGTCGCAAAGCCGCAAGGGACATGCTTTTGGAAAAGGTCCTGATGATCAGTAGATTTTTAAACCGATCAATGAGAGAAACCGCACTCTCCCCACCGAAATCAATATAGGCCTCATCAATCACCACAACCCGGTCTTCCGGGTACCGTTCCAGAAGTTCGATTATCTTTTCCAAGGGAAGCACAATCCCGGTGGGCGCGTTGGGATTGGGAAAAACCATGCCGCAGGAACGCTCCTCACCCAGATAGTCGTTGATCTCAATGGAAAAGTTCTTATTCAGCGGTATTTTCCGGTATTCAATCCCGTAAAAATCGCAATAGACCGGATAGAAACTGTAGCTGAACTCAGGGAAAACCAGCTTTCCTCTGGCACTGTCAAAAAACGCATAAAAAGCAAAAGCCAGCACCTCATCGGAACCATTTCCCACAAAAACCTGTGACGTATCAATGTTGAAGCGTTTTGAGATCGCCTCCCTGAGCGGTCCGAACAGGGGGTCCGGGTAAAGCCGTAACCTTTCAATCTCAAAAGATTTCAAGAAAGGTTCGATTGCAGGTGTGGGTGGATATGGATTTTCATTGGTGTTAAGTTTAATATAGGTTCTGTCCTGGGGTTGCTCCCCCGGAACATAAGGTGAGAGCCTCTTGATTCTTTGGGTCAGCATGATTCTTTATCCTTTTTGCCTGTCTTTTGATTTTATTTGAACACTCGGCATTTTTAGCCATCTTTGCTCAAAATTGCAAGATGAGTCTTGCCTTTCTCCATTATTTCATCTAACATAGTGAGAATTTTAGGGAAGAATGACATGGGAAAAACAAGAATTCGAAATAAGCTTCTGCGGATACTGGACACGGCGCCGGCCTTAAAGGAAGCGCTACTCTCAAGCGCTTCGCTAGATGTCCAAAGGGGGAAAATCAGGGAGTTCCTTTCCAGCCTGATTGTGGGAACATATGACGATGAGACCCCACCCCTTGAATGGATATTGGTTCGTGATGCCATTCGGGTGTTTCGGACCCTCCTGTCGCCCAGGAGTGAAAAGCTTGTGGGGTACAGCCTCCTCCAATATATACATGACCTCCTTTACAAGGAAAATTTCAAGGAAATTGAGAAACCCTCGCCTGATTTTTTTGCGGAACTGGACCATCTGCTCAAAGGGCTCATGGGAAAATCGGGTATTTATCCCGATAAAGCCCCGGTTTTTTCCAGGCATGAAGGAAAAAAGGCCGCCAAACTGAGATCGACCGATCTTTCCAGGATGGCCCGGGGGGCGCAGCAACTCCTTGATCGGTATCCCTGCGGCCTGGACAACAATGCGATCCGCAGGCGGAGCACCAACAAATCCAGAATCCTGAAATATTTTGATGCAACGGGACAGGAGTGGAACGACTGGAAATGGCAAACCCGGCATATCATACGGAAGGCGGAAACATTAAAATCCCTGGTGAAACTGACCGATGAGGAATATGAAGCCGTTGCCCTTGCCAGGGAAAATCGAATCCCCTTCGGCATTACCCCCTACTACCTGTCGCTCATGGACTACCAGGCGGATCGAAAAAGGGACTATGCCGTTCGCGCGCAGGTCATCCCACCCTTGAACTATGTCACAAAATTGAAAGAAATGAGGGAAAAGCATGAGCTTTCAATGGATTTCATGCTGGAAAGAGATACTTCTCCCATCGAAGGGATTACCCGGCGATATCCCATGATCGTCATCCTGAAACCGATCCTGACCTGTCCCCAGATATGTGTCTATTGTCAAAGAAACTGGGAGATCGAGGATGTTTATTCCCCGAGCGCAGCCCTCTCCCGCGAAAAATTAGACGCAGCCATCCAGTGGATTGCCGATACGCCCGAGATCATAGAAGTACTCATTACAGGCGGTGATCCCCTGCTTTTGAGCAATTCAAAAATTGAGTACATGCTGCGCAAACTATCGCGCATTGAACATGTGGAACGCATCCGGATCGGAACCCGCACACCGGTCACCCTGCCCCAGCGGATAACCGATTCATTGATCCGTGTCATCAGCCGGTTTCACGCTCCCGGAAAAAGAGAAATCCTCATTGTCACCCATTTTGAACATTCCTATGAAATCACCCCCCAAAGCATGAACGCCGTTCAGAAATTCCTGCGAAACGGCATCAAAGTCTATAACCAGCTGGTGTACACCCGTTATAATTCGCGTAAATTTGAGGCGGCAGCCCTGCGGCTTAAATTATGCCTCATCGGCGTGACGCCCTACTACACGTTCAATACCAAAGGCAAGGAAGAAACCGACGACTACCGGGTGCCCATACCACGGCTCCTGCAGGAACAGCAGGAGGAAGCGCGGCTCCTGCCGGGATCGGCCCGCACCGATGAAATCGTTTTCAATGTGCCGGGTCTGGGGAAAAACTACCTGAGGGCCGTCCAGCACCGGGACGTCATTTCGCTCTTGCCCGATGGTCGAAGGGTTTACGAATTTCACCCCTGGGAAAAGAAATTACATTTGGCGAACACCTACGTTTACACGGATGTATCCATTTACAAATACCTCAAAAGGCTGAAAGCCATGGGAGAAAA
>CAYPQJ010000156.1:0-10541 GCA_964412835.1 uncultured Desulfobacteraceae bacterium
CTCAGCCAGATATTCGGAATCGTCTTCCTTTTTCTCGGAAAACTTGGCCGGTCTTGTCTGAACCCAGAACAGATTCTCAGGAAATTGCATATCCTCGTCAAAAACCCATTCCATATCCTGGGGCATATCAAAGTAGGTCTCTACCTCAAGAGCAATCCTTACGATTTCTCCAAGTTCCCTATCGTCAATACATGGTTTATCCTGCTTTTCCGCAGGGACACTCACCATGCCGGTGCCGTCTTTTTTGTATACCACCATGCGCGGTTTGTTGCTGATGGTGGATGATACGATTGATCTGCTGGCTTTGTCCACTAGAAAGCTATCAGGGGTAATTTCACCGGAAACCACACTCTCGCCTAAACCCCAGTTTCCCTCGACCACCGTCTTGGTCAGGTCTCCCGTGGTGGGCTGGACCGTAAGCGTTACGCCGGCGCTCCGAGCATTGACCATCTTGAGGACCGCCACACCGATGGGCGCCTTGCTCATTTCCATCCCCTTTTCAAGCCGAAACGCAATGGCCCGGGTGGTAAAAGCGCTGCCCCACACCTTGATGATCTTTTTTAATAGCTCCCGCTTCCCTTTCACGTTCAGATAGGTCTCCATCTGTCCGGGCATGCTCACCGCACCACTGGACCGGGTCGCCACAGCCACATCCGGTAGACCCACGGTCTCACAAAGCTCGTCATAGAAGGTATAAAGTTCATGTTTCATGCCCTCGGGCATATCTTTGCCTTCAATGATGCCGCGAATGAAACGCCCGGCCTCCACCTGTTTCTGGATCTGGTGAATGCTGTCACCGGCATCCTCCACGTATTTTCTGATTTCTTCGCCGGTGCCGGTTTCATCCATGAAACGTTCGTAACCATCCACGGAGATGGCAAAACCGGGCGGCACGCGCATGCCCATGTGCACCATCTCTCCCAGGTTCGCACATTTCTTGCCCACCAGTTCATTGTCTTTGCTACGGAGTTCTTCAAGCCTGTAAATCCATTTCTGCACCATCGTGAATTCCCCTTATTGGCTTTTAGCTGTCGGCTCCCGGCTCTTGGGTGCTGAACTTAAGCCAAGAGCCGAGAACCGGAAAAAAACTACCGATTACTTATCCAGGATATAAACGGTCCCCATGTTGGCATCCACCTTGACCATCTGTCCCGACCGGATCTTGGCGGTACCTTCAAACACGTTCATGACCACCGGAATGCCGTATTCCCGGCCCACAATGGCCGCATGGGACAGGCTGGCCCCGCGATCCACGATAACGCCCTTGATCATGCTGAAAATGGGGGTCCAACTGGGCGACGTGCTGGCCGCTACCAGGATGTCCCCTTCCTGGACCAGGCTCAGTTCGTCTTCACTCATGATGACGCGTGCCGGGCCCTCAGCCACCCCCGGCGATCCGCAGGTACCATAGAGATCCGCTTTCAGTTCCGGCCTCACCTGGGGCATGGAGCCCACCACCACCTTAAGGGCGATGGGATCATTGCTCTGAACCAGAACCGCCATGGCTTGATCCAGGTCAAACCCTTCCTTGAGCATGGCCGGAGGATTGGGGTTCTTGCACCACCCTTCCCATTCCGCTTTCCTTCGCTCAACAATATAGCGCATATTGAACTGATCCGGATTGATGCCCGCCCGCCGCACTTCGTCCGGCTGGAGGAAGAACATGTCTTCGGGATCATCAATGGCCCCTTCCTGAGCCCATCTTCTGCCGAGACCCAAGGCACTTCGTCTCATCATGGCGTGGGTGTAGAGATCCAGGTAATGGTCATGTTCCTCACTGAAGACGCCGCTCTTCTGGGCCAGCCGCATCAATTGGGTAAACCACCCCTGCTGCTCCTGGGGCACTTTTGCCAAAACCTCTTTTTCGGCCACCAATCGCGCCTCGGTGACTTTGGCCCTTTCCGCTTCCAGGTTAAAACCGCCCCCCTTCTGCAGGAACTGCTTTACGTTCATCAAGGCCGGGGTGGGATCTTCCACCCAGGTGGGCATGTTCATTTCGCTCATGCGTTGCATGCGCCATCCGTCTTCATCCATAAACTCGGAAAAGTCCTTCATGAAGGCGCGGCCCTTGTCACTTGCTTCCAGACGACCCTTGATTCCTTCTACTTCCCCTTCCAGAAATGCCATTTGAAGATCGTCTTCCCGGGCACGCTTTGAAAACTCCCACAACCGCTTATCAACCTGAAAGACCTTGTTGTCAAAACCTGAAACCAGGTGATGAAACTGGGGAGAAGTGTCGTCGATCCCCGCCAGCTCACGGCACATGTTTTCAAAGAGAATATACGCCGTATAGGTGCCATACATCATATACATGTGGATTTCCCACATGCGGCGGCAGGTGTTGATGGTCTCCTCAAAATTGTCCAGGAGTTCCAGGTTTTCGGCCGTATCCAGATCCAGTTTCTTCAGATCTTCGTAACGTCCCAGAATTTCCTTCACATACCCGCCCCACAATCCGTCATAATCCTGAATGAAAGGCAGAATGGCCGTTCGGAATTTCTTCTCCCGACGTTGTTTTTCCTCCTCGCTCTTGACCAGTAACAGGGTCAGGTAACCGCCGCCGTTATGAAAACGCCAGTCCCAGCCCTTGACCGTCGGCAGGCTCAGTTTTTCAGCCCCATACTGCATCCCATGACGGCAGAAGCTGACCCAGAACCAGCCGAACATGGGCGTCCATGGCGGCACCGAATGGGTCCCGTCCAAAAACCACGCCGGTGATTGTTCAAAGTCTCTTTCCGCATCAAATTCCAACCCTGGCACCACATCATACACTTTCATTTTTAACGCCTCCTCTGAAAATATGTTTGTGGAATGCAAAACCGATTTAAGTACATCTTCCCGGGAATACGCGGTTTTGCAACAATCGCGATTGCCTTTCTTACGAACCATACCTCCTTTCTTTGATTTCACCTAACCATCAACCAATGTCAACGCATCCGGATCACACCATTTCACACACTGGGGATCCGGTGGGTCCCCGCAGAAATCACATTTGAGGGGAATTCCCGTATCCGGCTCTTTAAAAGCCGATTTTACCGGACAAGATGCCCGGCATACCACACAGCCATCCACTTCCTGGCCGTTAATCACCACATTTTCCTTGGAATTGCAGGCCGCTTCCGTATAGGGGCCTGCGATAACCGGCAGGCACACCTCCTCACTCACAAATACGCGAATTCGCGACCGCTGTGGATTGACGCTTCCGGTGTGCTGCAACGAACAAGCCACCTGGCAGAGTTTACACCCGGTACATTTGGAATAATCGATTTTGATTCTCATGGGTCGTTTAGCTCCCTTAGGAAAGTCCCAGTTCCGCCAGTTTTTGGGCCTTGGGAATCCCTTTTTCATCCCATCCCCGAAGTGCATAATATTCGGGCAACATACGGTCCATGGGCACCACCTGGTCGTTCACACGGGGCTCATGGGTCATTCTTCTGGGCAGGGCATCATCTTTTGCGGTAAGCCCTGCTTTCAGGTTGAACAATCTTTCCATGTTCCAGATTTTCTCCCCGATCATCCGTAATTCCGCTTCATCGTAGTCCAACCCGGTGGTGACATTGAGCCAGACCTGAAGTTTTTCTCCCCACAGGGGTCCATGGTAGATAATCCAGCACAATATGGCGGAGTCCACCAGAGCCACATAGTCCTGATCGTGCTTGGTCCATTTCAGCTGTTCCTCGGGATCCCGCCGACCATCATAAAAAGGAAGCGTGGCCTTGGTATGGCTGCCGCCTACATTGTTGGTGGCATACTGAAGTCCGATGATGGGGACACCCTGGGGATGCCAGGCGGGCATTCCCATGCCTTTGACTCCCATGAACAGTTCGGGATGCCCGTATTTTTCGGCAACAAATTTCCCCCCTTCGGCCAACACTTCACCGAAATCCTCACGGATCGCCGTTTTTTTGAGTAATGCCATCATGGCCTTGGTATTACCGAAGCCCATGGCATATCCCAAATCTTTTTCCGGAAGGTAGCCCGATTCGAACAATTCCATGGCGCACGATATGGTGGCACCGGCCGTAATGGTGTCCATGCCAAGTTCATTGCACAGGTAATTGGCCCGGCAAATATCGTCCAGGTCTCCGAAACCGCAGTTGGAGCCCAACAGTGCCATACTCTCATGCTCGGGACCTTTGGTGGTCCAGGGATATTCGGGGTCTTTAATACGGCTTCGTTTGCTACAGGCAAAGGGACATCCGAAACAGGCCTCATCGCGAACACGAATGTGGTCCCTCACATGATTGGGATCTTCATACCATTCAAAAGCTTTGGAATACCCTTCCTGGAAATTGCGGGTGGCCTGAGTACCGCTCTTGTTGGCACGGCCCGGCAACGACCATGTGCCGTAGGTTCGGCGGTTGTACAGGGTACGATTAACCCTGCCCTCTTCCAGAAAATCCATGACCGCCTGACTGAAGCCGGTAACATCGGCCACATCCACCTGACCCGTACCGCTGACCGCAATCCCTTTCAGGTTCTTGCTCCCCATGACCGCACCGAGGCCCGAGCGACCCGCAGCCCTCCCCCCGTCCGCCATAATGCAGGCAAAGCGAACGAGGTTTTCGCCGGCAGGGCCGATGCTAACGACACTGAGATCACTCAATTGCCAGTCGTCCAGGGAGTCGGTCTCGCCCAGCTCTTTTCGTATGGCATGTTCCGTATCGGTAGACCACTTGCCCCACAGATGGTCTGCCTTGCGAAGTTCCACCTGATCGTCCCGAATATAAAGGTACACGGGGGATGGGGCCTGGCCTTCAAGAATCAGAAAATCATACCCCGCAAATTTCAGATTGGGGCCGAAATAGCCACCGCAACAGGGGTTGGCGATACAGTTGCTCAACGGGGATTTACTCACCACAACAAACCGCCCCCCGGCGGGAACGCCCGTACCGGTAAAAGGCCCCGTGGCAAAAATGAGTTTATTTTGAGGCCCCAGAGGATCGATGCGAGGGTCCACTTCATCCATCAATATTTTAAGCCCCGCGCCCCGCCCGCCGATAAAGTTTCGGCACAGGTCCGGGGACAAATCTTCAACGGAACGGTTACCCGTGGAGAGATCAATCCTCAGAATTTTGCCTTTCCATCCAAACATGAGGCTCCTTTCAAACTATAAGCTGTTAGCTATTAGCTGTTAGCTGTTAGCGCTAAGGGCTAAAAGCAATGAGAAAACCTGTTCCTCATTATTACCCATGACATCCAGCGCGCTACTTCGGCACGATGCCGCACAAAGGCCGCATCCTTTGCAAAGTGCGCTGTTCACCTCCGCCACGCCACTTTCCGGCGACACTGCCACCGCATGGAAGGGACAGACTTCCTCACAGACCGAACAGCCCGTGCATCGTTGTGCATTCACCCGACAGATGGCCCCTTCTCCCCGCATTTCTTCCTGAGAAAGGACCGTCATGGCCCGGGAGGCCGCAGCGTACCCTTGGGCAACACTCTCTGAGATGCGTTTGGGGTTGTGGGCCAGGCCGCACATGAAAATACCGTCGGTGGGAAAATCCACCGGCCGAAGTTTCATATGGGCCTCCATGAAAAACCCGTCCGCGTTCAGGGGAATCTTGAGGGCCTGGGACAGTGAATGATTATTCTCAGGCGGCACCGTGGCGGCAGCCAGGGAGACCAGGTCCGCTTCCAGCATCAATTTCTTCCCAAGTGTCGGTTCGGTAACCAGAACCTGCAGCGTTTTCCCACCACCCTTTGCCGTAACCTCCGGCTTGTCCGTTTCATGGTAACGGATGAATGTCACCCCCTGGTCCGCCGCATCTCGATAAGCATTTTCCATGAGGCCATAGGTTCGCATATCCCGATACAGCACATAAATCTTCATTTCAGGGTTTATTTCTTTGAGCTTGAGGGCATTTTTCACCGCCTGCCCGCAACAGACACGACTGCAATAGGGTCGCTCATCATCCCTTGAACCCACACATTGAATCATCACCAATGAGCGACATTCTTTGATCCTGTCGTTTTCCGCATGGATTTCTTCTTCCAGTTCCAGGTGGGTCAGCACCTGATTATTATTTCCATAGAGATATTCATGGGGCTTAAATTCCTGAGCACCGGTGGCCACCACGGTCACGCCGTGCTGTATTTCGACAGAGACCTTTTGGGCACCCGTCAGAAGGGTCGTACGAAAATTTCCCACATAACCGGAAAAATCCTTGATTTCCGATCCCATATGAACCTGAACCAGCAGATGGTGGTAAACCCGTTCAATGAGCCTTTTCAGGTAGGCTTGAACATCATCTCCTTCCACCGTATACCGGAGTCTTCCGGCCATACCCCCCAGAACATTTTTCCTTTCAAGGAGATGAACTTTGATACCCTGGTTTGCCAGGGACAGGGCGCAGACCATTCCGGAGATGCCGCCGCCAATCACCAGTGCGGCGTGTTGAATGGCATACGGTCTTCGGGAAAGCGGTGTCAGCATACCCGCTTTGGCGGTGGCCATGCGAACCAGATCTCCGGCTTTTTGGGTTGCTCTCTTTTTATCTCCCATGTGGACCCAGGCACAGTGTTCCCGTATGTTGGTCATCTCAAAGAGAAAGGGGTTCAAGCCAGCCTGCCTCAGAGCGTCCTGGAAAACCGGCTCATGGGTTCTAGGGGTACAGGCCGCCACCACCACCCGGTTGAGATCTTTTTCTTTGATGGTCCGGACCATCCGTTTGATGGAATCAATGGAGCAACTGAAGGTGTCTTCCTGAGCATGAACCACGCCGCCCAGGGTCTCAGCATATGCCACCACATCGGACACCGCTACGCTTTTTACAATGTTGGTGCCACAGTGACACACAAAAACCCCGACCCGAGGGGGTTCCCCCCGTATATCCCGTTCCTCGGGGTATGATTTTTCGCTGACCAAAGACCCCCGGGACCGACCCAGACGCTCCGTGGCCATAGCTGCCGCACCACCGGCCATGGTGACGGAATCGGGGATGTCCATAGGCCCGCAGAAAACCCCGCAGGCATATATGCCGGACCGGTTGGTTTCCATGGGGTGAAGGGCGGACGTACCGCAAAACCCCTCTTCACCGAGGGAGATGCCCAATCGGTCCGCCAGCGCCCGATTGCCGGGTGGCGATGAGAGACCCACGGACAACACCACCAAGTCAAAGGCTTCTTCCCGCACCCGCGTTCCGTCCAGACGGTATCTCAAGGTAACCGCATGTGTTTCAGGATCTTCACCCACAACGGAGGGTTTTGCCCACTCAAATCGTACCCCATCAAGCGCCTTGGCCCGCTCATAATACCGCTCAAAACCTTTGCCGAATGCACGCACGTCATTATGAAGAATCACCATTTCCAGGGGTGGGATGTGTTCTTTGGAGAGAATCACCTGTTTCATGGCGACCATGCAGCACACCGATGAACAATAGGGATTTCCCGCAGCAACGTCTCTGGAACCCACACACTGAATCCAGGCGATTTTAAGAGGGGTTGCGCCGTCAGACGGACGTCGCAGCACGCCGCCGTTGGGCCCTGAAGCACTCAATAAACGCTCATATTCCAGGCTGGTGACCACATTCCTATAGCGGTCATATCCGTACTGGCTTTGCTCAGACGGATCAAATACATCATAGCCGGGGGCAAGAATGACACTTCCCACCTGTATTTCATGTTTTTTGGTCTGCTGGTGAAAATCGATGGCACGCACATTACATGTGGGCACGCAGATCTGGCATTCGGTGCGCTGCAAAAACAGGCACTGGGAAGGATCCACCACACTCACGGCGGGAACCGCCTGTGGAAAGGGCAGATGGATGCATTTCACCTTGGAAAGCCCGGCGTTGTATTCGTCAGTGATCCCCACAGGGCAGTATTCGGCGCAGACACCGCAACCGGTACATTTATCCGAATCCACATAACGGGGCTGTTGCACCAGATCAACCGTGAAATTACCCGCTTCACCATGAACGGCATCAACTTCCGAGTCCGTCAATATTGAAATATTGGGATTGGTAGCACATTCCAGAAATTTAGGAGATAGAATGCACATGGAACAATCATTGGTGGGAAAGGTTTTATCCAGTTGGCTCATCTTCCCCCCAATGGAAGCGGCTTTGTCCACCAGATAGACTTTGAAACCGGAATTGGCGGCATCCAGAGCCGCCTGTATACCGCTGACCCCGGCACCCACGACCATCACGGCACCTATGGGTTTTTCTGCAGCACAAGGCATTCGATTATCCGGTTGATTTTCTGACATTCAAGTCTCCGTAAACGGCTACAATGCCATTTCCACAAGCTCTGATACATCCATGATTTCCAAATTCCCATCCATTTCGGCAGTGGCCACGCTGTCCTTGAAATTGAGGATGCAGTAAGGGCAGGCAGTGGCCAGGATGTCGGCCCCCTGTTGGGCGGCCTGTGCCACCAGGATGTCGGAAAACCGTTCCCCTTTAAGGGTTTCCATCCAGATACGTCCACCGCCCCCACCGCAGCAAAGGGTGTTTTCCCTTGCGTTCAGTTCATCCATCAATTGAAGCCCGGGAATGCTTTCGAGTACCCTTCGCGGCGCATCATAAATGCCGTTGTGCCGCCCCAGATAACAGGGATCATGGTAAACCACTTTCTTTTTCACTTCTTTGGTAAACGCAATTTCCCCCTGCCCAATGAGACGGTCGAGTACCTGGGTCACATGGCGAACCTCAAAGATGCCCCCCAGTTCCGGGTAATCATTCTTGAAGGTGGTATAGCAGTGCGGTGAGGTGGTAATAATCTCTTTGACTTCAGCCTTCTTGAAGGCTTCGATATTTTTTTTTGCAAGTGATTCAAACACTTCCCGGTTGCCCGCTTTTCGAACACTTTCCCCGCAGCAGCTTTCAAGATTCCCGAGGGTGCCGAAACTAACGCCTGCTTTCTGTAGAATACGACCCGTAGCACGGGCCACATTCCCGAGGCGTGTATCATAGGCCGGAACGCAGCAGGAGAAATATAGGGCCTCATGGCTCGACTCGAAGGGTGTAATACCCGTGTCCTTTGTCCAGGCAGAACGGTCCTTCCGTTCCCCGCCCCACGGATTCCCTTCACCACTCAAACTGCCCATGGCGCTTCGCAGACTTACCGGTGCCATTCGGTATTCGAAATTGAGCAGAATGTTGCGTACCGCTCCCAGGACATCGGTAATGGCCACGCCTCTGGGGCAACGGTCGACGCACTGGTTGCAGGTGGTACATTGCCACCAGGATTCATCCTCCAAATCCACCAACCCATAGCGGGATTCACATATCATCCGGTGGGGCATGAAGGTCCGGACCGTATTCCAGGGGCAACTGGCGGTACACAGCCCGCACTGAAAACAGAGCTTGAAGGCATCACCCCCTGCATCCTTGATCAGGTCAATGGCTTCTTCAAAAGGTTCTACGGTTTCCAAAAGCCTCTCCGTTAATTCAAAAACGCTTTTCTAATTCTCCCAGCCTGACAACTGAAAACTGACAACTGACAACTTCTAATGCATATACCGCCCACCATCCACCACCAGCGTCTGTCCGGTAATAAAATCACTTTCCTCCGATGCCAGGTAAATTGCAGCGCCTGTCACGTCTTCCGGGGTTCCCATACGTTTGAGCGGGGTTTTGGATGTATCGTATTTGGTTACATCCGCCAGGGAACGGCTGGCTTCCGTGTCCGTGAATCCCGGCGCAATGGCGTTGATGCAGATATTACTTGGACCCAGTTCAACGGCCAGGGCACGGGTCAGTGCCAGAATTCCCCCTTTGGAGGAAACATAATGAACAAAACCGTGTGATCCGGTAAAGGCGGTTTCAGAGCAAAGATTTATGATTTTGCCGTATGCCGCCTGTTTCATAAAAGGATAAACCGCGCGTGTGGCAATGAAGGATCCTTTAACATTCACCCCCATGACCCGATCCCATTCATCCAGGGAAATTTCATCAAAGGGCTTTCTGACAAGGCCATCATAGATGGCGGCATTGTTGATAAGGATATCAATTTTACCGAAGGCATCGGCGGTTTTTTCGGCCATGGCCCTGCAATCATCTTCGCTTGTGACATCCCCTTCAAAGAATTGCGCCTCGCCACCCGCTTCTTCGATCCGCGAAACGGTCTCTTTCATGTCTTCCAGGTCCTTGTCCGAAAGCACGATGTTCATGACCATGATACGCGCACCCTCACCGGCCATTCGAAGCGCAAAGGCCCGGCCCAACCCCCTGGCACCGCCGGTTATAATGGCAACCCTATCCTTCAAACGCATTTCCGTTCTCCTTTAAGCTGTTAGCTTTCAGCCATTGGCTTTTCGCTAACGGCTAACTGCTAACAGCTAATTGTTAAAATCAATACTCCGGCTTCCGAAGCCCGTAATCATCCGCAATAATCTGGTAGCAGTTATAGCTGGATCCCCGTCCAATGGCGGGACCACCGGCCACACCCGAGGAACACATGTACAGACCGTCCACGTGGGTTTTGAGGCCACCGGGCAATCCTCTGAAACGACCGCTCTGGCTACCACCGCAGTTCCCTTCGGACCAGCCGCCTTCCCGCATGTCCAGATGGGTGTCCTGGATATCGATGGGGGT
>CAYPQJ010000157.1:0-1586 GCA_964412835.1 uncultured Desulfobacteraceae bacterium
AACCTGTAGTAGCCCGTATGCCATGGGGTTCGCTGATGTCGCTGATGAGGATATCGCCCGCTTTGGCAGGAATGGTTTTCCCGTCTTTTGCGAGGAAAAGCCCATCCCCTTCCAAAACGACGATGCTCAACTGGCCTTCAATATTATGGGAATGAATGGGAAGCTCCTGGCCGGCCTTAAAGTTGAAATTCAGGATTTTAAAGTGCGGGGAGTCATGCACCAGCAAACGGCTCATGTGGAGATCATTGAAATCATTTTCCGCGAAAATATCGACTTTTTTCATTCTCTTTCTCCCTTTGACTTAGGGAACTTCCAAAAAATAATCTGCGCATCCTGCTTGCCCTTTTGCCCGTCTTCTACGTTGTGACAACAGGCACATAGCTCACTATGCACCTGCTATCACGCCTTGAATACGAACAAAAGTTCTGCACGATATGCGTATATTATTTTCTTCCAGTTCCCTTAAAGGGTCATGCGACCGGCTTTTCGGTCACATGACCTTCAAATAGCCGTTAATTCCCCGCCATCATGGCTTCAATGTCCGCAGCCACTTCGCCGGTGGGCTTAATATCAAAGTTGTCCACCAGTACTTTCAGCACATTGGGGGACACAAACGCGGGAAGGGTGGGTCCCAGACGGATCCCCTTAACACCCAGATGGAGCAGTGCCAGGAGAACGGCGACCGCTTTCTGTTCATACCAGCCGATGTCGAAGGAAATCGGGAGATCATTGATGTGACCCAGCCCGAACACTTCCTTTAATTTTAATGCAATCACAGCCAGGGAGTAACAGTCATTACACTGCCCCGCATCCAGAACCCGTGGAATACCACCGATATCGCCCAGATCCAGCTTGTTATAGCGATATTTGGCGCAACCCGCGGTCAGAATAACCGTGTCTTTCGGCAACTGTTCGGCCACTTCCGTGAAATAATTTCTGGATTTATGGCGGCCGTCGCATCCGGCCATGACGATAAAGCGCTTAATGGCGCCGCTCTTCACCGCATCCACCACCTTATCCGCCAGTGCCAGGACCTGGTTGCGAGCAAAGCCGCCCACAATCTTCCCGGTCTCAATTTCGGTGGGGGGTTGGCATGTCTTGGCCAGATTGATCATTTCGGAAAAATCTTTTACGCCCCCTTCGGCCCTGTCCGGTATATGCTTGGCGCCCGGATAACCGGTCATGCCGGTGGTAAAAATCCTGTTCAGATAGGTGTTATCCTTTTTGATGGGAATAATGCAGTTGGTGGTCATGAGGATGGGACCATTGAAGGATTCAAATTCGTCATTTTGACGATACCAGGAACCGCCGTAGTTTCCCACAAGATGATCATATTTTTTGAACGCGGGATAATAGTTGCACGGCAGCATCTCGCCGTGGGTGTATACATCCACGCCTGTGCCCTCTGTTTGTTTCAGCAATTCCGCCATGTCTTTCAAGTCATGGCCGCTGATCAAAATACCGGGATTATTGCCCACCCCGATGTTCACTTCCGTTAATTCGGGATGGCCGTAAGTGGTCGTATTGGCTTCGTCCAGAAGTGCCATGGTATTCACTGCCGTCTCCCCGCATTTGAGTACCATTCC
>CAYPQJ010000157.1:1686-10313 GCA_964412835.1 uncultured Desulfobacteraceae bacterium
GTTTCCTGACATTGAAAACAAAACATGGTGTTTCTCCTTTCCCTTTGTTTTAAAGTTTCAAATTGTTATTTCAAAATTATCGGTTCGGTTTGCCCATGATTCGTTTCCAAGATACAGCAGCCATACAACCATTGCTTTGACCTAAGTCAAGAGAGGCACTTTTTTGTTTGTTTATTCAGCTTTTTTTCTCAATATTTAAGAGTGCCTCTCTGACCGTCTCTCCCACAAGACGCCGAATGCATCGATGATCAAAATAGGTCGTATAGGCGGACTCATCATTCAAAAGAGGCAAAAGACGGTCCCGGTCTCCCGTCGTCCCGATCAATCCCGCAATCCGGGCGGCATGCCCCCTGACTGCCGGATCTTCTGATTGGAGGTAGGGGAAAAAATGGGGTTTGGAACCTATTGCAACTTGCGGCTTCACCTCCGAAAACCTTGCAATTCCCCAGAGAAGACCTTGCTGCAGCATGGGCAGTTCCAGGTAATTGCCATCCTTATTTGCATAAGAGAGTAAAATGGGTGCATATTCCCCGGCGAGCCCTTCATGGCGGGTCAGGATCTCCCCCATTGCCTCGGGAGACCCCCACCCAATGCCGCCCGATTCATCATTCAGATTCCACATGAGACGGCGCAAGATGTTTCTGGCGCTCTCCATATTTTCCTCGGCAAGATCTTGAACAATGAGGCCCATGGCCGTAACGGCACGCCATTTGATAATTTCATGGGGGCTATAAAGGAAGGTAAAAAGGGCGTTGACGACTTTTCCGGACGGCATGCGTCTCAATTCCGTCAAACCGGCGTCAACATTATCGCTGGTGAGAATTTCGGCAATCCGCTCTCTGGGAATACGTCCTTTCAAGGATATTTCTCCCGAAATGCGCGACTTTGTGAAAAGATTACCGTTAATGACAACCCGTCCTCGCAACGGGACCGGAAGAATGGTTAGTTGCGAGGACTTGGATTATGAAAGAACACTCGAGGACGCTCTAAGCACCGGCTTCAAGGGTACATTGGGTAAAGTCTATTTTCTCTCCGCACTCGGAGCAGGTGTGCTCCTTGTCAAACTCGTCCGAAAAGATTTCCTTTTCCTTTTTACAATTGGGACATTTACAGGTAAAGGCTTTCAAATTCTTAGCCTGCTCAAAACCCGGACAATGCTGTGGTGTTGACATAATCGACTCCTTTCAATCCATTGGTTTATTTGTTTCCTTTAAGGTTCATGGGCTTTCAATCAAAAACCGGATTTAAGCCTTCCAAAGACCATGGAGGGTGCAATACTCCCTCGCCGTGACCTGATCCGCCGTCACGTTAAACGTTGCCTCAGGTGCATCACCCGGCTTCAAAAACTGTCGATAAACCGCGCCATCGGCAATAATTTCAATCCATTCGATATGATGTTTTTCCTCCATGGGATGTGCCACTTCACCCACCTTGACCGTAACACCATCGGCGGTTTTTTTCACTACCGGTACATGTTTTTCCTTGGCGGCATCAACGGTA
The DNA here is from genome assembly GCA_964412835.1 of uncultured Desulfobacteraceae bacterium. GTDB lineage: Bacteria > Desulfobacterota > DSM-4660 > Desulfatiglandales > Desulfatiglandaceae > NaphS2. The sequence continues at coordinate 3,187 of CAYPQJ010000157.1, forward strand.
TTTTCCTTAAAAAGCTTCATGGGTTGACCACAGCACGCCAGATCCCCTTTGCCCCCATGGAGCACCTCAACGATGTTTCCGCATACTTCACATTTATAAACTTCCATTCTTTCAGCCATAATATCCTCCTTTTTATTTGTTGAGATTGTTAATAGTTTTCACCCAGCAGTTCAAAATATGCCTCCGGGTGGGCGCATGCGGGGCAGCTCTGCGGGGCTTCGTTGCCCGTGTAAATATAACCGCAGTTTCTACATCGCCACACCTCTTCCGAATCCCTTTTAAATACACGATCCGCTTCAATGTTCGCGGCCAGATCGTTATAGCGCTTTTCGTGTTGTTTTTCCGCCACGGCGATGGCCATAAAAACATCGGCAATGGCTGTAAACCCCTCTTCACGGGCGGTTGCCGCAAAGTCAGGATACATCTCCGTATGTTCGTAATGTTCCCCGGCGGCTGATGCCTTGAGGTTTTCAAGGGTGCTGCCGATGACGCCTGCCGGAAATGCAGCCGAAATTTCCACCTCACCTCCCTCAAGGAACTTGAAGAGTCTCTTGGCATGCTCTTTTTCCTGGTTGGCCGTTTCCTCAAAGATAGACGAGATTTGAACAAACCCTTCCTTCTTGGCTTTGCCGGCAAAATAGGTGTAACGGTTTCTTGCCTGGGATTCCCCGGCAAATGCGGTCAATAGATTTTTTTCAGTTTGACTTCCCTTCAGCTCCATGAATCGACTCCTCCTCAAATTCAAAAATTAAACAATTAGGCTTCCGCAGCCGATCCAGGACCGGCAAGCGGCCTGAACATTTTTTTCCCGGCACCGCAAACGGGGCATTTCCAATCTTCCGGCAGATCCTCGAACTGCGTTCCCTTTGGGATTTTGCCTTTCCGATCACCTCTGTCAGGATCGTATATATAACCACAGGTTGCGGTCTGACACTGATACATCTGTTCTGGTGTTGCCATGCTGTTTTCTCCTCATTAATCAGGCAATGAATAATAGCATCTTTTGGGCGAAATGACCGAACCGTTTTTCTTCAACTTGCCGATGGCCTTTGATACCTCCTTGCGCTCTTCTCCAATCATCTCAGCCACCTCTCCGGGACGTACCGGCTTACCGGCCTTTTTCATCGCTTCAATAATTTTATTCTCCATCGTTTCTCCTATAAAAGTTTAAATTATGCAACATCCAATTCCTTTTTCAGCCATGTTTGTAACTCACCATCCACGGCATAAACGCCTTTGGCAATTGGAATGTCGAAGTTGTTATCATTTTTCATTTGTTCAGACACCTTGATTTTTGCCAGTTCAACCGCACCCTCATAATCCCTTTTGATGAAGTAGATCAAAGGTGAATTCTCCCATGTATATAAAACAAAATAATAGGTTTCATCATCCTTGGACCGTACCATAGAGTATCCCCTACTCCAATTGTTACCCCATTCAAGATATAGCCTCACGGCTTCTTCAGGGGTCATACTCCAGTCAATAGCGGCAACAAGTTCACCATTTTTCTTGAGTTCTTCTAATCCCATCATGGTGCTCCCCCCCTTCACTTCCAACAAGCGATCTTTTGAAAAAAATGCATTCATCTTCTTTCGGTATCGGTTTTCCACCATCCCTTTTTGATGTGAGCGTTCTTCTCGTCCTCCGCCAGTTTTCTGATCTTGAAAGCGGAGTCCCTTAACACACCGTAGAGAACACCGCAGCCATTATCTTCTCTCACCATATCCCCTTCATCGGCAATCTTCAGCATCATTTCCGCAATAGAAATGGTGTTTTTAATCGTCTCATCACACGGCCTCATCCTTACACCCCCTGAAGGAATAATTTAAATGGGTGAAGCAGATTTCGTGCCAAACAGGCTTTACGCGGACATGTGGGAGAATACCCCCTTTGAGATAGATTCCTGTGATTTCATTCTGGGAATCTATCTCACACTTTTGTAACACCTTGCATTTGGGGGATTTTTTGAACCGTTGAACAAGGGATTAGGAATGCCATAGGGGCGAAAAATTTTTCGCCCCTACTTATAATTGGACATTCCTTGTTCGATATTCGATATTCGTTTCTTAAGGTTTCAAATGATCCATGATACAATCATGTCTCAAAAAACCTTTGAATCACCAAACAACGTATATACTACGCTTTTTGAAGATGAATGCTATTTCAGGTAAAATATAAAATTTCAAAAGGTTATGGGCATAAATCGCCGGAAAAGGTACGCATGGAGGCTGTCTCACATTGGATTATGATTCAAAAGTGTTTCATGATACATCGTTCTCGTTTTCAACAGGCCACCCGCCACCCAGCGCTTTGTACAGGCGAATCAGGTTAAGCACCACATTGGCCTGGCTGACCACAAGCTCATCCTGTTGGCTAAACAGGCTTTTTTGAGTGACCAGCACATTGTTGAAATCCGTCAATCCCGTCTCATACTGAACAACCACCAGATCCACGGCTTCCCGTGTTGCCGCAACCGCTGCCAGCAGCCAGTTTCGCCGGATTTTTTCCTGGCTGTGGGCAACGATGGCGTTTTTGACCTCTTCCATGGCCTTGAGCACCGTATCTCTATATTTAAAAAGATCCTGTTGAGCGATTTCCTTATGAAAGGCGATGTTGCTGCGGGTTTTGCCGCCGCTGAAAAAATTCCACTTAACGGGTGATCTGATGCCCCAAGCCAGGCTTGACCCACCGCCCAAATCCGAGAAAGAGCCGGTTTCCAACCCGAAAAATCCTGAAATGGCAAATCGGGGATAAAGGTCCGCCGTCGCGGCACCGATCAAGGCTGTCTGAGCGGCGAGCTGTTTTTCCGCCATGCGAATGTCCGGCCTTTGGCGCAAAAGATCGGCGGGAACACCGATGCCGACACCCTCTCCGGCAAGAGGTATCGGCGCAGGTTTACCCAGTTTTGCGTGAAGGGTTTCGGTATTCATATCCAGGAGGACCCCGATCCGGTTGATGATCGAATTAAGGCATATCCGGAATGGGGGAATGGCGGCTTCCGTGTTGGACAGGTTGCTCAGAGCCTGGGTCATATCCAGTTTTGAGCTAATGCCGCTGTTATACCTGGCCCGGGTCAACTCCAGCATCTTGCGTTGGGTGGCGGCATTGGCTTCTGCGCATTGAATCTGGCGCTGACAGGAGCGAATCTCAACATAGGCCAGAGCCACTTCTGCGAACAGGGTGACCAGGACGTCCCGATAATCCTCAATGGACGCTTGGTATTGGGCCCCTGCCGCTTCGATCTGGCGCCTTATTCGGCCGAACACATCGACCTCCCATAAAGCGTCCACTCCCAACATGAACATATTCCGGCTGTCAAACCCATTCGGCGGGGCCAGTTGTTCCAACGGACCGTTGTCGCTGTGCTTGAATCGGGTAAAGGATCCAAGGGCATTGGCATCGGGCAGTTCCCGACCGGAAACAATGCCCAGGCGCGCCCTTGACGCGGCAATACCGGATAGCGCAATTTTTAAATTCAGATTCGACTGTCGGGCGTTCTCAATCAAGTCGTTTAAGATCGGATCATCAAAAATCTTCCACCATGTTTGAAGGGTGGCGCCGGACTGCTTCGCCATTTCCCTGCTTATGGCTTCATGCCATGCATCCGGGGTCTTGATTTCAGGTTTCCGGTAGTTGGGGCCCACCGGTGCGCAGCCTGATGAAAGGAAGGTGGTCAGGAAAACCATGATGACTGTAGTGGCAGCCCCTGCCTTTGACAAGATCACCGCTTTAACCTTTTTTCGCAAAAAAATACCGTCACAATCTAAAATGGATTAAAAAGATATTTGAGGTAACTTTCCGAGTGGATTTCAATCTGCCGCAGCAGAACCAAAAAATCGGGGGCTTCTTTAGTAAAAACAGCCACCAGACAACTGGCGCCGAACCGGATCGGATAATCCGGGTTCTCTTCGGTCAGGTGAAGCCTCACCATAAAATCAAAGCCCCCGCTAACCGTTTCTTCGGTAGGTATCTGACCGCTGGGCACCCCCTGGGAGTTGCCATTGGCCCAGATAACGCTCACCACCCTTGCGGGGAAGACTTTGCCTGGGTACATGTCAAAAGCCACCTCGGCGTGATCACCCGGCCTGACCCGCTGAATGCCCCGTTGGTCCATTTTGGCCGCAATCCAGTACTCTTCACTATTGATAAAGGTCATCACCGGCTTCTTGAGACGGGTGAAAACACCCGGATAGAGCTGCAGGTTGGAGACATAACCATCCGAGGGAGCGCGTATGATGGTGCTGTTTAAATGATATTTTGCGGTGGCCAGTTTGGCCAAGACTTCTGCGATTTCCGTGTGTTCATCTCCGACCTCGGAATCAAAGGCCAGTTGGGCCGTACGGACGGCCGCTTTATCCGCCCGGGTCTGAGCCTTCAGAGCCGCCACCCGTTGTTCAATCTGTTCAAGATGGATTTTGCTCACGGCATCTTTTTCCGCTGCTCTTCTGATCATGTCTTGTTTGGCCATGGCCCCTTTGAGGGTCGCCCGGGTGCGTGCCGCATCTGCCCTGGCTTCCACAATCCGCTGGCCCAGTTTTTGAACATCTGTTCCGGCGGATGCCAGGAGCGCCTCATATTCATTGACCTTGTTCCGCCAGGGCTCAGAATCCATCTGGAATAGCGGGTCTCCCTTTTTGATGGGCGTGTTGGAGGTAATAAAGACCTCCTTCACCCGGCCCCCGTATTCGGGCGCCATCTGCACCACATAGGATTGAACGAATGCCTCCTTGCTGTAGGGCGTATACTGTCCCAGGCTGAGTATTTCCGTCAATACCGCCCCCACCCAGAGCCCGAAAACAATAAATTTCCAAAACAGATTGAACTTCATTAATTTGAAATCAAAGAATATCAGGCGAACAAGAAAAAAATAGGCGATTGTGATCAGAAGTTCCATATGGATTGTATGGTATCAGGGCGTGCTTTTTTCAGTTGGTTTCTCGTCTTTTCCATTTGCATCAGCAGGAGGTTCCGCCGTTTCTTCCAAAGGGGCTGCCGGTAATTTATCATCGGCTTTGGCATACATAACACCGATAACAGCGCCCGAATAGGCCCAGACGAGCGCCAGCATCCACAGGGGAAATACGATCAGACCCAAAAGGGACGTAACCTCAATGGCCTTTTCCTGAGGATGGTTTCGTGCTTTGGCGATCTTACCGGGATATGTGTGAATTTTAATGATACCCAGGATAATGGTGATCACGGAAAAAAAGATCAAAAACAGAGAAATGTAGTCCAGTTTCGTCATAATCACTGAGTGCGGGGCAAGATATGTGTAATTCCTTAACCTTGGAAGTTTATTCGATCATTTCAAACAAGGCAATAAAAGTTTTTGAAAAAGTTGCTTGTGATCGAGATAATTCTTGACATAAAAGGCGCACAGCCGTTAGCAGTTGATGGAAAAACATGGCCACACTCAATATTAAAATTTTTTCAACCCTTTTCATTGCCATTTTCGTCACGGCCATGGGAGCGGGATTTGTGGCGCCGCTACTCCCCATTTATGCCCATGAACTGGGGGCGGGCGGATTTCAGATCGGTTTGATTTTCGGCGCTTTTTCTCTCACCCGGACCCTTTTCGTTCCCTACTTTGGAAAACTCTCTGATCGGAAACGGAGAAAACCCCTTATCACCACCGGACTTTTTCTCTATTTTCTGGTCTCCCTTTTCTATGCCGCAAGCAAAAGTGTGGAGGCATTGATTTTACTTCGACTGGGCCAGGGATTTGCGTCGGCCATGGTACTTCCCGTGGCGCAGGCCTATGTGGGGGAAATGATACCGCCTGGTCAGGAGGGTCGTGTGATGGGGTTGTTCAACATCTCCCTTTTTGGCGGACTGAGTGCGGGACCCGTGATGGGCGGTCTGATTAAGGACTGGCTCAATATACAGGCGTCTTTCACGGGTATGGGGATCCTGACGCTGGTGGGTTTTCTCCTATGCCTTTTTATGCTGCCGGCGGAACGGGTGAAAAAAAGTAATGACCCCGGTGCCGGGAAAAAACCTGATGACTACATGGATTTGATCAAAATGCCGTCGGTCTTTTCCATTTTTGCCTTTCGCACCTGTTTTACAACCTGTATCGGCATCACATGGACTTTTTTGCCGTTGCTGGCCGACACCCGGATTGGACTCTCCAGCTCCGCCATCGGTCTGGTGGTCATGGTTAATGTGCTGATCAGCGGTTTGCTGCAGGCTCCCATGGGATATGCCGCGGACCGTTTCAGCAAGAGGTCACTGACACTTTTTGGCGGATTCCTGGCGCTCTGCGCCATGCTCTGTCTGGATCATGCGGACTCCTTTCTGCAACTGATGATCATCAATGGTGTTCTGGGGCTGGCAGGCGGTGTTTCCCTACCCGCCATCATGGCCATCGGCGTCATCGAAGGGCGACAATCGGGTTCCATGGGATCCATCATGGCCCTCCTCGCCCTTGGGCACAGCATTGGAATGCTTGTGGGGCCACTGCTGGGGGGACTCCTGCTTGACTTTTTCAATTTCGGAACCATATTCATTTCCGGAGCCGTTATCATGGCTCTAGGTACAATCATGTTCTGGAGGCACCGTCAAGTATGAAAATTTCATCGGGTTGCTTTGAAGTGGATCTCTTCTCACCGGAAGTGGACGGGGTGGATCACCCCTACGCAAGCCAGTTTAAGGAGATGCTGGAATCCGTAGCAGAGCAGTATGGATGCCATTTGATCTCATTTGAAGTCAGGAAAGGGACCGCTCTGTTTTCTTTTGACAGCGACGAACTCAACAGTGAAATCCTGGATTTGTTGGAAAAATGACGTCAAAAATCACCCTGGAAAATGTGGGCATCATACTGGTTCAGCCCCAGATTCCTGAAAATATCGGGGCTGTAGCCCGCGCCATGCACAACATGGGGTTATGTCGGCTGGTGCTGGTAGACCCCAAAAACTGCGATAGAGACCGGATGAAAAAAACAGCCACGGGCAGCTCTACGAAAGTACTGGATTCAATGGATATTTATAAGAACCTGAGGGAAGCGCTCGCCCCCTTTCAGTACCTGGTAGGCACCACCGCCCGTATCGGCGCCTCACGACCCGCCCTGGCACGGCCCAGATCCCTCGCGCAGAAACTGATCCCCATCTCTCAAAACAATTTTGTGG
>CAYPQJ010000158.1:0-10304 GCA_964412835.1 uncultured Desulfobacteraceae bacterium
GTTGGATCTGAATACACATATACCCATCTGCCCGGGGTTGATATCAGTTGCTGATACATAGGATTTTGCCTCCCCAGTATGATATCAGCCGGGTATTTATCCAACAGGTCCTTAAATTTTGCTTCATCACGGGCAGCTTCAAAATGATCCCTGAGAACTTCCTTCGGATAAACAGTCCTGAATCTCCCGTCAATTGAAACTCTGCAGTCGGGATAGAGTTTCCAGATGGCGTATTCCCCCCAATCAAAAGGAATGAGCATCTTTCCTTTTATCCCATTTGCTTTCAGAAAACGAACTGCTGATACAGGGTATAGTGCCGGGGCAACAATGATGTTCCATTCTGCTTTGCTGTATTTGCTCCCGGCGAAGGCTATCTGATAGGAAACCAAAATAAACAGGAAGGCACTCAACAGGGCATAGCTTGAAAATGAGCGGACCTTATCAAGCAGACCCGTTCGCTGCACCAACAGTGATAAATTTTCAGTCAAATAGGGGGCTGCCACAATGGCAAAAACCGCCGTGTGTCTCTGATGCATAAAAGCGTAGAAAAGGGCAGCAATGATGACACCCGCCTCCCAATATCGCCTTTTCTGGTTTCTGATGAAAAAAGAACAGAGGAAAAGGAGGGCCAACAGTTTAAATCTCAAATATGAAAAATCTAAGACAGTCACAGGACCCCATTCGCTGATGTCTCGCGGGACACTCAGCGTTTTGTATAAAAAACTCAGGAGATGGTAACCGTAAGGATTTATGAAAACGGCCGCCTCGGTTAAAAACAACCAGAAAATCACACGTCTGAGATGCCCTGTATCTCTGTTTCTCATGCGACAGTCGATATACTCGCAACCCACTGCAACTGGGAACATGCCAACTCCTATCAGGAACCCCCCGTGGCAATTGACCCAGGCAATCATGATGAATGGTAGTGTCCACAACAGATTTTTTCCTTTCTCAAGATAGAGATGGAAGCTGTACAGAAAATAGGCAGCAAACAGGAACGTGAGGACCTGAGGTCTGATCATAAACCCCGGGCACATCACAAATACGGAGAGTACAAATACGATTCCGTAAACAAGCGGTTCGCATGCTCGGTGGAAACTGACCTTTGAAAGAAAGTACACGATGGAAAAGCCCACAAGCAGTTTGCCCATAAGCAACCCGGGTGAACCGAAAACGGAGTAGACAAAATACATAACCAGTTCTGAGAGCCACTCATGATTAATCCATTCAGCTCCAAAGGCAGTATAGGAGTATATGTCATAACGGTGCAGAGCCTTGGCTGTCCATAGATCTTCCCCAAACTTAATATGTCCCCAGAGATCGTTATCCGCGGTTACAAATGAAAAAAAGTAGACGGCTGAGCTATAGACTAAAATTCTTATAAGAAGATTGAACGCCTTCTCCAAAGCGAGAAGTCCACTCTCATGTTTTGCTGTCGTAATGGCTCTGTTCATGGGTCTGTTTCTTTTCTTTACGAGTAAAAGTATGTTATACTTCTCAGAGGTTTTTGATCAAGAACTCTCATGAAAATCGGAAAAGACTTTGAAGATCTTTCGTCATTCCAAAACACCAGAGAAAGATTACACTTTATATGCCGTTGTTTTTTTAGTGGCAATGGCTGCCAGATTTTTTTTTCTTTTCTGGATTGATGAACCGATCCTTTTTTCAAAATATCCCTACTTTGCCGACAAGTTGGCCGGTGGAGGGGATATTGGAGAAAGACTCGTTGACCTGAGTCCTTTTTATCTCTACTTTCTGACATTTTTCAAAAAAATATTCGGAATAGACTGGGCCACGATTAAACTGGTTCAATCCTTCATTGGCGTCCTAAACACCCTTCTGATACTTGCTTTAGGAAACCATCTCTTCAACAAAACCACTGGTTTGTTCGCTGGACTCATCTACGCGCTGTATGGGAATGTGATTATTTTGGAATCAACGCTGGAACCCACTGCCTTTATAATCTTTTTCAATCTTCTTATGGTCTATTTTCTAATCCTTGAAAAAGATTCCGCGTGTAATCCCCGTCAAACCGTTATTATGATAGCAGCCAGTGGGCTTTTTGCAGGGCTTTCGATCATAACAAAACCAAACTCCCTATTGTTCCTGCCAGTGGTAGTTGCCTGGTTCCTTTTTTTTCAGGCTAGAACCCTGTCTTTTCACAAGAGACTGGCCCAATCCCTCATTTTCTGTGGTACAGCCTTACTCGTGGTAATGCCGGTGACCATAAGAAACTATGTCAAACTGAACGATTTTGTTCTCGTGACAGCGGACGCGGGAAAGGTTTTCTTTCACGGAAACAGTAACGGGGCTTCTCCCTTGGAAGGGATTAATCTCCCCGATAATATCTTTATTGAAGAAAAAGGCACTGAGCCCGACTACGCCCATGTAATGTTCCGCGAGACCGCTACGAGAATTACCGGTAATAGCATGTCCCCTTCCGAATCATCTCTGTTCTGGACAAACAGGACTTTAGACGACATCTTGGCCGACCCCGAACAATATCTGAAACGGGAAATAAAGAAATTTGTCTTTTTTTTCACTGACTACGAAGTGCATTACATCGCCTCGGCCCATGCGGAATACAAAGGCACCCTCCACTTTCCCCTGCTTCGATATGGCATCATTATGTCGTTGGCTGTTTTAGGCATGTTCCTTTCGCTGAAGCGGTTCAGGGGTCTTTTTCTTATATATGGCGCCATCGGCATCTATTTGTTCGCCGGAATGCTGTTCTTAGTTCAATCCAGATACCGGACCCCTGCCGTTCCTTATCTGTGCCTTTTTGCGGGAGGCGCCATCTACAATCTGAAAGAAATGATATGCACCGGAAGATTCAAAGCCTTTGTTGAATCCGTGTTTTTAGCTTGCGCTCTTTTCTTTCTCAGTCACGCTGCCTTCAGAGGTGAAATTTTGAAACATAACCGGTGGCAGGAAGCCACCAAAATATATTACCAAATGCATGCGCGCCCCCTGTTCCAAAATGGCAAATACGGAGACGCAATATCTCAATTAGATCTTTGTTTATCTATTGTGCCCGATTTCAGGCCTGCAATAAATCTGAGGGGTAAGGCATACGCCATGTTAGGTCAGCAAAAAATGGCCGAATGTGATTTCAAAAACCTCATTTCATTGACCCCTTCCAGTCCCCAAGGGTACCGAAATATCGGGTTCCTCTATCTGCTTCGGGGTGATATAGATAAAGCCACGATCTATCTTAAAAAAGCCCTTTCCCTGGCACCCCAGGACCATAAGGTAAAAGAGGCTCTGAAGAAATTTCAGTAGGATTTGTACGAAAAAGGGGAAAAGAGCGTACCCTTTTCCCCTTAACCTTGAAACATTTACATGCTCACATAGGTCATCAACTAATTACTGGTGATAGCCCCGTTCGAATCAATAGTATAGGTTTTATCACCACTTGCATGAGTTGCTGTCATAGCTACACTGGTAGACGGTCCAAGTGTACCCCCGAGGGTCACAGAATCCGTCTGCGTCCATCCATAACTAGAGAGATCGGTTGAAGTTGGTACGGTGCCGGCTTCATCGCCAAAATAGGCCTGAGCAGCCGTAAAGGCGTTTTTGACATCCGTATTGGCACCTGCATTATATGCCCTTTTCCTGTAGGAATTAAACTGCGGAATCGCGATGGCAGCCAGTATCCCGATAATCGCAATAACAATCATCAATTCAATCAGGGTAAAACCCTTCTGGTCCTTTTTTTTCAGCAATTTTGTCAACATTTTTTCTCTCCTTTTTGTTTTATTTCCCGGAAATTTTTAAACTCAATCAGATCCTCCGTAACCAATAGACACCCCCCTCCATTTTTTATAGTTCTTCCATATTTTGAGCGGTAAAGCCCTTAATTACTAGTTATATTACCCTCCGGTCCAACAAGGGTATACGTCTTGTCACCACTCCCGTGATAAGAAACAACGGTATAGTTATTACCGGCGCCGTTCACACTGACTGTAACCGCTTGTGTCTGCCTATAACCATAGGTTTTTAAATTGTTAAAATCACTGGTATAGGTATTGTAATCAACATAATATGCTTCCTGAGCAATGGCAGCATTTTTAGCATCGGATTTACCCCCGATGTTGTACCCTTTCAGCCGGTAAGCATTAAACTGCGGTACGGCAACGGCGGCAAGAATCCCGATGATGGCAATGACGATCATCAACTCAATCAGGGTAAAACCTTTGGGAAATTTTTCCGCCAATCGCTAAAACCCTTTATGGGTTAAGGTGATCTTAAACCAACGCTTGTTTAAAAAACATGCAATTATTGCGCCGCATTATGGGCACAAAATACCTATAATCCATATTCAGCATTTATTTCAAGCCCTTAATATCAACTGACCCAATGGGTCTTTTAAATTATCTGTCATACAACGCCTCGCGATTACGGTTTCTGACATTATTTGTACGGTCCATGACAATTTTTGTTAAATTTACCCCGTAAAACTTTCAAAAAAGCGGCGGCAAATACACCAAATCCTTTCACTTGACTCCTTTGGCCGATTTTTCTAATCTCATGCCATAAACATACGCTTTCGCAAGAGGGGAATCGGATCATGGTCGAAGAGAAAAGGAAGAATTCCGGGAACCAATTGGCCCAGGAAAAAAGCCCCTATCTCCTGCAGCATGCCAGTAACCCGGTTCACTGGCTTCCCTGGGGAAATGACGCTTTTGAAAGGGCACAGATTGAAGACAAACCCATCTTCCTGTCCATCGGGTATGCCACCTGCCATTGGTGCCACGTCATGGCCCATGAATCCTTTGAAGATGATGAGGTGGCGGAAATTCTCAATACCCATTTCATTTCCGTCAAAGTCGATCGTGAAGAACGCCCTGATGTGGACAAAATCTACATGTCGGTCTGCCAGGCCCTGACCGGCCGCGGTGGCTGGCCGCTGACCGTTTTGATAACCCCTGACGGCAAACCTTTCTTTGCCGGGTCCTATTTCCCTAAAACCAGCAGCATGGGCATGCCCGGATTAATGGATATTCTCAATCAGTTATCAGATATGTGGCGGAATGATCGAAACCGGATTTTGACCTCGGGAGACAAGATTACGGAAGCCATCCAACCCCAGCCCATCGGGAACCCTTCGGCGCCGCTGCCTGGGCTAAAAACCCTGGAAAAAGCCTTTAACCAGCTCACCCAGAGTTTTGACAACCGGTGGGGTGGTTTTGGAAAGGCCCCGAAATTCCCCAGCCCCCACAATTTCACCTTTTTGCTGCGATATCATCAGCGGGACCCAAACGCTACGGCCCTTGAAATGGTGGAAAAGACACTGGATGCCATGCGAAACGGCGGCATCTTTGACCAGGTGGGCCTGGGGTTTCACCGCTACTCCGTGGACGACCAGTGGCTGGTGCCCCACTTTGAGAAGATGCTCTACGACCAGGCTCTGCTGGCCATGGCGTATACGGAGTGCTACCAGGTGACGGGAAAGGACCGTTTCGGCCGGGTTGCGCAGGAAATTTTCGCCTATGTCCTGAGGGACATGACGGACGTCAAGGGGGGATTCTATTCCGCCGAAGACGCGGACAGCGAAGGAGAAGAGGGCCTTTTTTACGTGTGGACACCCGGCGAGGTAAAAACCTGCCTGGGAAGTGACCAGGGTGACCTGTTCTGCCGTTTTTTCAACATCACTGACAATGGCAATTTTGAAGGGGGGAAAAGCATCCCCCACATGACCCTTTCACCGGAAGCGTTTGCGGATAAGGAAGGGATAAACCTGCAGCAGCTTTTAGACACCCTTGAAAACGCTCGGGTGAATCTCTTTAATGTTCGCGAAAACCGCATTCATCCGCTCAAAGACGATAAAATCATTACTTCGTGGAACGGGTTGATGATTGCAGCCCTGGCAAAAGGGGCACAGGCTCTGGATGAGCCCCTCTACGCCAAAGCCGCCGAAAAAGCCGCCGGTTTCATCCTTGAAAACCTGGTTAGCGCAAATGGCCGGCTGCTTCGCCGCTACAGGGAACAGGAAGCCGCCCTTCCCGCCTACCTGAACGATTATGCATTTATGGTATGGGGCCTGCTGGAGCTTTATGAAGCCACATTCAATGTTTTTTGGTTTGAAAAAGCCATTCTTCTGAACCGGGAAATGATCGACATTTTCTGGGATGATTTAAACGGGGGTCTTTTTTATACCGGGAAAGGAAACGAACGCCTGATTACGAGGAGCAAGGAAATCTACGATGGAGCACTCCCCTCCGGAAATTCCGTAGCAGCTTTGAATTTTCTGCGACTGAATCGAATGACGGGCGATATGGATCTGGCGGAAAAACACGAACAACTCGTGGGTGCCTTTGCCGAACAGGTGACGCATTACCCCATGGCACACACCCAGTTTCTGACAGCAGTGGATTTTATGGTAGGCCCCAGCCGGGAAATCGTCATCGCCGGAAACCCCGAGCTCGACGCTACCCTGGCAATGACAAAAACAATACAAGAGAAATTTCTGCCCAACAAGGTGGTGCTGTTTCAACCGGATGAAGGCCCGGATGCCGACAAATGCATTGCTCTGGCCCCCTTTCTGGCGGACATACACTCTCAAAAACCAAAAACCACCGTCTATATCTGTGAACAGTACGCCTGCAAAGCGCCGGTTACAACACTTGAGGATCTGGAAGCGGCCCTCAATTGAAGAGACTTTTGCCGTAAACCCATTAAAAAAGGAGATTGGTATGATGAAAAAAATGCAGGTTTGGTTGATTCCTTTGGTTGGTGTGGTGACCATGGCCCTGATGTTGGCGGGGTGCGCCGCGCTGCAGAAAAATGAGGTCATGGATGTGGAAGGGTTGCTCACCAAGGCCGGTTTTCAAAAACACGTGGCGGATACGCCCCAGAAGATAGCCCATTTGAAAACCCTGGCCCAACAGCGGTTCAGTCGGCACAAGCGACACGGCAAACTCTATTTTATCTATGCGGATGCGGCCAATTGCCAATGCTTTTATGTAGGCGACGAAATAGAATTTTCGCACTACCACGATCTGGAACGTCAGCAGGGGAGCAACCCCATTGAGATGGGTCAACCCGACATCGTAACGGGAGAGCAATGGTCCCAGGCGCCCTGGGGGCCTTTTGACAAATAGAATATGGAAGCCGGGAGCCGGAATTCAGAAGGTCTTCCTTTTCGTTCCGGCTTCTGGGTCCTCGTAATGTTCAATCGCTCAAATGTTTTTTTCTGACCTCGTACATAATGACCGCGGGGATGAAAAAGACGACATCGGCAATCATCTTACCTACAAAGGTGCCCAGCACGAATTCCCCCATGACTTTCGGCATGAGGTACATGAAGAAGGGCCGAACCGCCAGAACATCCAGGATCTCGGAAGGACCAAATTCGACAATCAGATTTCGCAGGTCCTTGGAATAAGCGGCAAAACCGTATCGCAGGTCATGCTTTCGATGATGTTTAAGCCTTTTTCTCACATCGCCATAAGCCATTAAGCCGTAAAAACTGATGGATGCCATAGCGGACCCCACGAAGGCCGCCAGCACATTGTCCCCGGTCGTTCTGTGAATAACCCATGCCGTGGCCAGACTCAGCACGGTGCTTAAAATGTCGGCCGGCAGATATCTTCTGATCCATTCCTTTATCTTATGCTTCATGGGCTAATTTTTGACACACAATGTCCTGAAAAAACGCTTTCCATCCCTTGCCGTTCTCTCCACACCATGGATCTCGCTTTCATATCCGGGAAAGGCGTTTTCAAAATCCTGTCTCAATTTCAGGTAATCAAATATGGGGTTTGCCTTTTCATTCATGATTTCCCCCCCCATCATGACGGGTATCCCGGGAGGATAAGGCACCATCATGACGGCCGGCGTTCGCCCCGCCATATGGTCCAGTTCCACGAACTCCACGTTTTTCCGGACCACCTGATGATAGGCCTCGGAAGGCTTCATGGCCTGTTCGGGGATGACCTGGAAAGCATCCTGCATCATTTCCAGTATTTGGTGTTCCTTCCAGTAACCGTGAATATCATTGCAGTGCTTTTTGAGCCCTACCCCCTCATAATATTCCGGATACGATTTTACCAGGTCGGGAAAAACCATTGCCAAAGGCGCATCGGCGTCATAGAGGTCCTTGAAACGCAACAATGCCGAAAGAAGGGTTCCCTGCTTGGCTTCGGTGGTCCCGAGAGAATTCAGCAGAAGAAAAGAATAATAATCGGTCTTTTCACATACAATCCCTTTCCCCATGAGATATTCGGTCACAATGGACGCCGGAATACCCTCGTGGCCCATTTGGCCATGATCATCAATCCCCGGGGTGGTGAAGGTCAGCTTGATGGGATCCAGCATGGCATAGCTTTCTTCCATATCTTCAAAACCGTGCCAGTTATTGTCGCTGCTCATGACCCAGGGCGCCTGATGGGCCGCCAGAAAAGCCACGTCCACCTCTTCAAAAGGCTTCATTTCCCCTTCAACAT
Organism: uncultured Desulfobacteraceae bacterium; assembly: GCA_964412835.1. GTDB lineage: Bacteria > Desulfobacterota > DSM-4660 > Desulfatiglandales > Desulfatiglandaceae > NaphS2. Next base: position 8,448 of record CAYPQJ010000158.1, read on the forward strand.
TGACCTTTCGCGGCTGCCACATGCTGAAAAACCAGTCGTTCTTATCTTTGTTTTTGAATTCCTTTTCAATATTTACGACTTTCCGGCGCAACCGGATGGCCCCCAGGATAATGTCATTCATCATGGTGCCACCGTTATCATCCATCATTTGGGTGGCAACATCCAGAGACGCGATCATGGTATATTGGGGCGACGTGGACCCGTGCATCATGTAGGATTCATTGAATTCATCCGGATCAACTTTAACCCTGCCCCCATTCTTGATGTGAAGCATGGATGCCTGAGAGAAAGCCGTCAGCAGTTTATGGGTTGAATGGGAGCAGAAAATGGGTGGATGGTTTTCATCCAGCGCATCATCCGTCATACCGTAATGATCCCGGTACATGGGATGAAAACGGGCATAGGCATACCAGGCTTCGTCAAAATGGAGATTTTCAACACTTTTCTCCAACTGCTTTTTGATGTTCACCACATTATAACAGACCCCATCATAGGTGGAGTTGGTCAGTGCCGACATCCTGACCACATCGTCTTTCAGATTTTCGGGTATAAGCTTGTCCTCTTGAATCTTTTGTCGAATGGATTGGGGAGAAAATTCGGACAAACGAACCGGACCGATGATGCCCCGTTTGTTCCTCCGGGGGATCATGTATACCGGGTAGGCATCCGTGATGACCATGGCGTAGTTAAGGGATTTATGGCAGTTTCGGTCCACAAAGGCGATATCATCCCGAACCAGTTGGCTCCGCCAGATGATCTGGTTCACATTGCTGGTGCCGTTTAACACATAATAGGTCTGATCCGCCCCGAACACGCGGGCCGAATTTTTTTCCGCATCACCCGCCACGCCGCTGTGCTCCAGAAGGGAGCCCAGTTCCGGAACGGAAACCGAAAGATCCGATCGAAACATGTTCTCCCCAAAAAATTTAAAAAACGCAACCCCCGCCGGACTGCGCAAAAACCCTTCTCCCCCCATGTGGCCGGGAGTATGCCATGCAAATTTATATTCATTGGCATACCGTACCATCGCCCCGAAAAAAGGCGGGTAGTTGGACAAGATATAATCCGCCGCATGGGATTCGATCCTGCCGGCCAGAAAAGAAATGGTTTCAGACGTTTTCCAGAGGCAATCATTAACATCTCTCAGGATCTCTACGGGTATTCCTTCCATTCCCATCCGTCCCGTCAACAGAATGATGGGCACATTCCGGTGCCGCTTCCTCATCTTGATAATCAATGCCGCTGCGGTGGTCGCCTCAGCAGGATCCTCCCGGGGGATATCCCAGTCCACCACAATGCTGCCAAAATCCGCCCTGGAACGGAATATCTCATACCCATCTTCATAGGTAAAAGATGGAATGACCCGGCAATCATGGATTTCCTCCAGTTGATCGGTCAACTGCCTGAGCCGGTAACCTTCATCATTTTGAGCATTGAACTGGCCTGAAATGATCATTATGGGCCATTCGTCTTTTCTGATCTCCATATCCATTCCTCCCCGGTTTCAAAAGCAGCAATTAGCTTTTAACACATGGTTTTCCGTCACAAAAAACAAGAAAAACATTATATTTTAACAGTTGTCAGTTATCAGTTATCAGTTATCAGAAACAGCATATTGATATTAATTTCTGCCCTTTAGGGATTTGCTGAGTCCTACGAGCATCTCCGAGAGTTCTTTTGTTTCCTGAATCCATTTTTTGCCAACGGCATAACCTCCAGTGCCGACAACTGATAACTGACAACTGACAACTGCCTCCTACAACTTCATCTTTGGGTTGCGGGTATCCCGGCCTTAGGTTTTATTCTTCGTCCTCTTCAGCACCTTTTATCCAGCCGGGCTTTCTCAAACCATATATC
>CAYPQJ010000159.1:0-10260 GCA_964412835.1 uncultured Desulfobacteraceae bacterium
CTTAGAAGAAAGTCGATGAGGTTCAGCATCTTCTGGTCTTTGGACTCGCCGAATTTTCGTTTTAGTGCGATGAGAAGGGGATCAAGCAGAAGCCTTTTAACCCGACCGTAGATCTGGTTATCCTTAATTCTGGAATAATAGGCCTTGGAAAAATCATAATTGAGGGCCACGACCGGGTAAAATAGCCGGTCCAACTGCACCCGCTTAAAGGTTCGAATGTCCGCGTCGATGAGGCCGATGGTTTCTGCGCCCAGGGCCATGGCGATCCCGAAGCTCAGAAACATGTTTTTCCCTTTGCCCGGTTCGCTGATATTGAATCCTGCCTCGTTGAGCTTTTCGTATATGTTTCGGAACCCCGGACCATCATTCCACTGAATCGTGTAATTCTGGATCCCAAAATTATTGATGAGATCCCGCAGCAGCAATGCCTCCTCTTCCGTGGCCCGGTCAAGGCCAAAGATGATCTCGGAGACATAGTTGATATCTTTGAGTTGAGACAGAATATTTTCAAATACCGGGTGGTTGGCCGGATCAGTGTATTCGCTGGCCAGAAGCGGCAGAATCAGGACTGTTTTTTTCCACCTGGAGTGAAGCGTCAGCTGTTTCCTCAGATGTTCTCTGTCCTGCCGGAGAATATGAAAAGACGTGACCTTGCTGTTATTTTGAGAAAAATCAGAAATAGCTGAACTCCTTTCGTGGTTTTCGATCTCCCCATTCATGAAGTGTATCGCCAAAAACCGCACGCATCGCAGCTTGATTTTTTCTGAACTTAAACAAAACCATAGGGTTTGTCAATACTCCATTGGTGCTTCAGGATGGGCTATTTTCCTGTGGTTTTGTATTGTGGGATTTTTTCTTGAATGGTCTTTTAAAACCTGGTAGGTATCATGTCCGTGGTTAAGGGATTTGGTGTCGGGTCGAAAGAATTCAAGGGAAGAAACAATGATTCCATCAATCAAAGAGTGCTACTGCTTCATGGATAAATATCAAATGCTTGCCAATATCAAAGCCCATTCGGTTGTTGTGGCCAGGGTGGCCCGCATGATTGCCCGGGGGCTCAGTGATGTGAATCCGGACATATCTATTTCAATAACAACGGTCGGCGCATTGCTGCATGATATCGGCAAAACGCCATCATTGAGCTCCGGACGGGACCATGCGAAAATTGGAGAACAGATCTGCATTGAAAACGGGTTTGATGAAATTGCCCCTATTGTGGCGGAACACGTCAGATTGAAGGACTATTGTATGAATGGTGCCAATTCTGAAAAGGAAGTGGTTTTTTATGCGGATAAACGGGTCAACCACGACAGGATCGTTACCCTTAAAGAGCGGGAGGACTATATCCTCAAACGCTACGGACGAGATCAGGAAGAACTCTGCCGGAAAATTAAATTAAATTTCAGACTATGTGGCCAGGTCGAAGAAAAGCTGTTTCGCCAATTAAAATTCAGCCCCGAATCCCTGATGAAAATGGACGGGGCTGAAACCGAGCGTTTTGAAATGGGCCTGGAGATTCCAGTCGCCCATTAATCCTTGCTTTTCTTCTCTTTTTTCTTCTTTTTTTTCTGCTGACGTTTGCTTTCAGCAGCTTGCTCTTCCTCTTGCTTCTTTTTGGATTTCTTGGGATTTGCCGCTTTTTCAGCCCTGGCTTTGACCATTTCCTCCAGTTTTTTTTCTTTTTCCTCGATGGCCACAAGCCGATCGCGGGTTTCCCTTATTTTGGCGCGGATTTTTTTGATTTCCGTGTCCTTGGCGATTTTTTCAGGTGCAACGCCTTTTTCAGCCAACTGGGCGAGACTCTCGCTCAACTGTCCTTCCCAGTAGCCCATTTGAGCCAACCTTGATTCCTTGTCTTTTGATGCCATTGTTTCATCCTTTCTTTACGGTAATGGTTTCCGCCCCGGGGGTTTTACTACCCTTGCCCGGAATTCGGCGGAATCGAGACCCTTCTTATCAGGAAATGTTCCAATAGTAAAGAACCCCGCATCAAATCTTCTGAAGGCCTTTCAAAGAAATGCTTCAATTGGCTTCAAACCGGCCCTATTCCCGCGTCATGGATGCCCCACACTTGGGACACTGCTGGTCGTAGCAGGGTGTTCCCATCTGGTGGGGCGCCTTTTCTCCGCAATCGGGGCAGACGCAGTTTCCGCCCGGCCCGGCCCCGCTGCCGCCTCTGCCTTGCCCGCCTTGACCTCTGCCCATTCCGCGACCTGTTCCGGCGCCCTGGCCTCCCGGCCCTGTTCCATCTCCTCTCGGCATTGTCAGTCCCTCCTTTTTATTCGGGGTTAACACCTGAAAATCTTCATGGATCAATTTTCAAGACTTTTTGACAGGTCCTCCCATATGGCTTTAACAGCCTGGGAACCTTGCCCCTGTTCGTCAAATTCAACAATGGTTTTTCCTTCAACCATGGCGTGGGTAAAGGCAGGATCAAAGGGAACGCGGCCCATTACCCTTACATTCTTTTCTTTCGCAAAGGCCTCAATGGCCTTTCCCATGTCGGGGTTGATATCGAATTTATTAACGCAGAGCATGGCAGGAACCTTGAAAAATTCGGCCAGCTCCGTCACCCTTTCCATATCATGTTTGCCCGAAACCGTGGGTTCGGCTACGATCAAGACGGCTGATGCGCCGCCCAGGGATGCGATTACCGGGCACCCCACACCGGGAGGGCCGTCCGTAAGCAGTAAATCCAAGTTCTTTTTTTCAGCCAGTTCTCTTCCTTCCTTGCGAATGAGAGATACTAGTTTCCCGGAGTTCTCTTCGGCAATGCCCAGGCTTGCATGGGCCATGGGACCGAAACGTGTGTCGGAAATAAACCACTCACCGCACGTGTTAATGGGGAACTCTATGGCCTTTTCAGGACAGAAATAATAACAGACGCCGCAGCCCTCGCAGTCCATTTTGTCCACCACAAAATCCTCGCTGATGACATCCCATCGGCACAAATCCCGGCAAAGACCGCACTCGGTGCATTTGTCCGGGTCAATTTTGGCGGTGTTTCCGGAATCAAAATCATGGCGTTCTTTCACCTCGGGGGCCATAATCAGATGAAGATCCGCCGCATCCACATCCGCATCGCAAAGCACCTTGCTTTTGGCAAGGGAAGCAAACGCCGAAATAATACTGGTCTTTCCTGTTCCTCCCTTGCCGCTTATGATGACTATCTCTTTCATGAAACGCTCCTTTTTACCCTGCGATTCGTTCAATATCCTGGTACAGTTGGACAAATTTTTCTTGCCATTCCGGCATGACTTCCACAATCATGTCGCCCCTTGAATACGCCTCGGCAATCTTTCGATCAAAGGGGATCTCCATCAAAACCGGAACGCTTTCCTTTTTGGCATAATCCAGAACCCGGTCATCTCCTATATCCGATCGGTTGATGACCAGTCCGCAGGGAATGCCGAGGATTCGGACGGCCCCTATGGCCAATTTAAGATCATGGAGGCCGAAGGGTGTGGGTTCGGTAACCAGCAACACAAAATCCGCACCTTTCATGGATGCAATCACAGGACACGAGGTCCCCGGAGGGGCGTCGATGATGGTCAGAACGTCCGGGCGAGTGTATTGGCGCACGCTTTTAATCAGCGGCGGCGACATGGCTTCGCCTATCCTCAGTTTTCCATGAACAAATTCCAAGCCATTTCGATGTCCCCTTTCGATGCGGCCCAGCTCCCGGGTCGTCTCGGTAATGGCCTTTTCGGGACAGACCTCCATACAGCCGCCGCAGCTGTGGCACATCTCAACAAAGGGCAGCACGGTCTCTCCAATCACCACGATGGCCCTGAACTGACAAATTTCTCCACATTTCCCGCAAAGGTTGCATTTTTCCATGTCCACCTCTGGCACCGGGGTGGTGATGGTCCGGGTTTCTTCCATATGGGGTCGGATGAAGAGGTGGGCATTGGGTTCTTCCACGTCGCAGTCCAGGATCTGGACTTTGGAATCAAGGGAAACCGCCAGATTGGTGGCCACGGTGGTCTTTCCCGTTCCTCCCTTTCCGCTTGCTATACTGATAATCATTACGCTCTCCTTGTTTACTTTTGATTATCGGACGAATCAATTTTTTCATCGAACGGCATTATTATAAGTCGCTATTGACGAATTTCACGGATTTTGGTTTTATTAACACTTTCTCTCGGCCTGCTTGGTCATATAATTATTCAGTGCTTCCTGGAGGGTTTCCGCGGCAAGATACGCACAGTGCTCATCTTCTTTGGGAAAGCCGCCCAGAATTTCAAGGATTTTATCACCGGTGATTTCCAGCAGTTCATCGGGTGTTTTGTCAATTGCCATTTCCGCGGCAAAGGATCCACACACGGCGCTGGTGCCGCAACCGTCGGTTTGGAATGTTGCTTTCTGGACATAATCGGTTTGAAATTTTAAAAAAATTTCCATGGTATCACCGCATGAACCGGTGACCCGGGCGTATCCATGGGGATTCTCCAGTGATCCCATATGGCGCATGTTCTGCCATCGTTCAAAGGCCAGATCTCCATACGCGGCCCGGGTTTCCTCAAAAATCTGATCCTGTAATCCATCTATGAAACTGTCCAGATTGTCACCCATTCGATTCTGACTCCCCATATAGATGATGGTTTTTTCGCACCTGCCTTAATGATCACAGCGGTTCTCGCCCGAAACCAGATTATTGGTAAGATATTGATTGGCCAAAGATTCCGGGGAATCCATGGGGGCGCCCATAACCACCTCAATGCCGTTGCCGCGTAAAAGCTGCTGAGCGTTTTCACCCATCCCGCCCACAATGGCCACATCAGCGCCCTGCTCGTGAAGCCATTGCGGCAGTACCCCCGGTTCGTGGCCCGGCGGACTGCGCATTTCGGTCTTGACGATTTTCCCGTTTTGGGTTTCAATAAACGCGAACGCGTCACAGTGACCGAAATGGGAACTCAACTTTCCGTCGCTCACCGGCACCACAAGCATTTTACCTTCCTTAGCGCTTTTATTAACAACCGGAAATTCCGATTGGGTCTTGGGGGATACATTTTTCTTATCCTTCGTCAATTTCACGATCATATCCACCATTTTGTTGAATTCCTGGGTGATGGGAAGTGCCGCGTTATCCAGAATTCCCATGCTGCCGACATCACCATTCAGCACCACCTGGGGTTCAAGGGGTAGTGTTCCCAAAAGCCTGAGCCCCTCTTTTTTTGCGGTCAGCATACCGCCGTGGGTTTTGAACAGATCAATGGTTTTGCCGCAGTGAGGGCACACAAGTCCGCTCATGTTTTCAATTAGGCCAAGGATTTCCATGTTGACCTGGCGGCAGAAATTGATGGATTTTCGTACGTCCGCCAGAGAAACCTCCTGGGGTGTTGTTACAATCAGGGCCAACGCGTCGGGAATGGTCTGGGCCACGGTCAGGGGTTCATCTCCAGTGCCCGGCGGTGAGTCGATAATCATGTAATCCAGATCATTCCACTCCATGTCGGATATAAACTGTCGAATTACCCCGATCTTAAGTGGTCCTCGCCAGATAGTGGCGGCATCCTTATTGTCCCCAAGGAGGGATTCAATGGAAATCACTTCCATATTAGGAAGGTAACTGACGGGGCGCGCCTTTTTGTTGCCCGAGCCTTGTCCGATATCCCCTTTGAGGCCCAGCATCCGGGGGATACTGGGGCCGTGAAGATCCACATCCATGAGCCCCACCTTGTATCCCTGTCTTGCCAGTGCCACGGAAAGGTAGGCTGCTACACTGCTTTTTCCAACGCCGCCTTTTCCGCTCATGACCAGTATTTTATGTTTGATTCGGAGCAGGCTTTCCTTGATCTCATTATCCTGCATTTGATGCTGATCCTGTTGGCTTAAATTTTCCTGTGCCATAAATCGCTAACCTCCAGTTTTTTTTATACGCTTTAAAGCGCTTCTATTCCATGGCCTTTATCTGCTCCTGCAGCTGATTGACCTGGTCTTTCAGACGTTTCAATTCTTCCTCTCTGGATGAGGGGGCGGGTTGAGACACTGTTTCTTGAGGTGCACCACCCATACCGCGACCCATGCCGCCCCCGCCACCCATGCCGCGACCTCCGCCGCCACCCATGCCGCGACCTCCGCCACCGCCCATGCCGCGACCTCCGCCACCACCACCCATGCCGTAGTGATCGACCACATTGGGCGCACTGGTGGACTGCAGATCCCCCCTTTTGTATCGCTCAAGGGCTTCTCCGACGGTTCCATTTTGTCCCACGAAAACTTCTACCCCTGCCGCACCAAGCGTTTTCACCGCGTTGGGACCCACATTTCCGGTTAAAACGGCTTTTGCGCCCTTGGAAGCCACAAACTGGGCGGCCTGTATGCCGGCGCCACCGCCCAGTGAAATGCTTTCATTGTCAAAGGCTTCGAAATTCATATCATCCGTATCCACAATCAAAAAATAAGCGCACCGTCCAAAGCGCGGATCGATTTGAGAATCTAAAGTATTGCCGCTACTGCTTACTGCGATTTTCATGTCTGTCCCTCCTTAGCTTTAATTTTAATGGTTTATTGCCGCATCCCGGCATTCGAAATTTATTTTGACAAAGGGCATCTCTCAAATACGCATCGATGACCTCGTCAACACGACCCGCCACAAAGGGAATGATCTGAATGTTGCGGGCTTCAATGAGTTTGGCGAAAAAATCGGATACACCGCCGCAGATCAGAGTTGCGACCCCCAGTTCTTCCAGAGTTGCGGCCCGGGAAAAAGGAGAGATGCAATCAAAGGGCACCAGGTGTTTCTCAGTGACCACGCGATTATGAATATCCGCGATGAGCAATGTACGCGTGGCATCGAAAAGAGGCGAAATGCGGTTTTCCCAAACGGTTACAGCCACCTTCATTTGTCATGATCCTCCCATGTACTACCGACACAGCAATTTACGTGCCATTTTTTGTTTCAGGCGTTTGTAAAATCAGAATAAGTAAGGATTGCAAATACTTGTTGAATCTATGGAGAATTGCTAGGAGATCAAAAATAGCCTAAAGGTCTCAGAAATGCGACCCTGACGGCCAAAACAGTCTCATTTTTGCGACTCTATGATGGGCTTTTCCGCTTGCTTCGCCCATCTATTTTCGGCAGTTGAACGTTCAGCTGCCTTATTTTTCGAAACAGCGTACTCTTGTGCATCCCCAGCTCCTGAGCGGTGGCCAGCCGGTTGAATTGATTTCGCTTGAGCGCGTCCAGTATGACATGGGATTCGGTTAATTTTAGCGCTGCATTGATCCCTGCAGGAAGCGGTTTAGCCGCCAGCCTTTGCAGGTTTTCCGGCAGAAAATGGATGCCGATTTCACCTTCTGGACATAATACCAGCGCATGCTCAATGATGTTTTCCAGTTCCCGAATGTTGCCCGGGTAATCATGGAACATGAGGAGCGAAAGGGCCTCCTGGTTGATGCCGGTGACCATTCTGCCCCGTAACCGGTTGAAGCGCTCAATGAAATGCCGGATCAGGGCGGCAATATCTTCGCGACGTTCCCGCAGGGGTGGAAGATCCAGGCGTACCACATTTATCCGATAAAACAGGTCCTGCCTGAAAACGCCTTTTTTCACCAGATCGGTCAAATCCTTGTTGGTGGCAGCAATTACCCGCACATTTGCCTTGAATTCCCTGGTACCGCCCAGGGGCTGAAACGTTCTTTCCTGAAGTACGCGCAGGAGTCTGACTTGAAATGCCGGGCTGAGATCCCCCATTTCATCCAGCATGATGGTCCCCCCTTCGGCCAGCGCAAAATGCCCCGGCTTGTCTTTTAAAGCGTCCGTAAAGGCACCTGCCTTATAGCCGAAAAGCTCTGATTCCAGAAGATTGTCCGGCAAGGCGCCGCAGTTGATGGCCACAAAGGGTCTGTCTCGGCGGGGGCTCAAGCTGTGGAGTGCCCGGGCCAAAAGTTCCTTGCCGGTACCGGTTTCCCCCTGGATCAGCACCGTGCTGTCGCTTTCCGCCACCTGGGGAAGAATTTTGAAAACCCGATGCATGGCGGGGCTGCGGCTGACCATATCCCCCACCTGGTAGCGCGCATCCAGTTCCTTGCGCAACTCTTCCACCACGCTCATATCACGAAAGGTTTCCACCCCGCCCAACACCGTGTTTTTCCCGTCTTTCAACAGACTGGTGGACACCACTACGGGAATGCGTCGTTTGTCGCTGTCCACGATATAGGTGGAGGTGTCCACAAAGTTTTTCCCCTGTTTCATGGTACGACGAAGGGCACAGTCCGTTTCACACATGTTGGACCGAAACACTTCCCAACAGTGTTTCCCCAGGGCTTCTTCACTGGGAATCCGGGTAATCTGTTCCGCGGCTCGGTTAAAGGACGTAATGCGCCAGTCATGATCCACGGTGAACACCCCGTCGGAGATGCTGTCCAGGATGATTTCGGTCACATGGGAGGGGATTTGATAGGGTTTTTCTTTTTTCATGGTCTTCCGGCTTTTTCCCTGTTAGGGTCGCTTAAGGGGGATGTCCCATTTTTTCATATATTTCCATATGGCCGTACGGCTCACGCCCACCCGGCGTGCTGCTTCCGCTTTGTTCCATTCACTTTCACCCAGAATTTCAAGGAGCTTTTCCCGGGTCAACTTTTTTTCCGAAAGCGTCCTCAATATTGTCTGAGGCGCCACCAAAGCCGCCGGTTGATATTCAAATTGTCGAATTTCGACTGGCAGGTCAAAAATATCCATGTTGCCGCCATCGCACAGAACAAAGGCATGTTCAATAGCATTTTCCAATTCACGGACATTTCCGGGCCAGGTGTAATCCATGAGAATCCGCATGGCCGACTGTGAAATACCTGCAACCTGTTTTCCTGTTTTCTGATTCTGAAAATGGATAAAATCACTGATGAGTAGCGGGATGTCTTCCTTCCGCTTCCTTAACGGGGGCAAATGGATCGGGAATACCTTCAGGCGGTAGTAAAGATCTTCACGAAAGCCCCCATTTTTGACGAGGCCATACAGGTCCTTGTTGGTGGCCGCAATGATCCGGATATCGATCTTTCGCTTTCTGGACTCTCCAACCCGTTCAATTTCCCTCTCCTGTAGTACCCGTAGCAGCTTGAGCTGGATAAACGGACTGATTTCACCGATTTCGTCCAGGAAAAGGGTACCCCCGTGGGCGTCTTCAAAACGGCCCGCACGATCACGCACCGCGCCGGTAAAAGCGCCTTTGACATGTCCGAACAGCTCGCTTTCGAGCAGCGATTCCGACAGCGCACTGCAATTGACGCTCACAAAAGGGTTATTCCGCCGCTCGCTGTTGTAATGAATGGCGCCGGCCGCCAGTTCCTTACCGGTACCGCTTTCACCCTGGATCAGGGCAGTGGCTTCGCTTGAAGCGACCGCCTTGAGGGCTGCGAAAACTTCCTGCATGGGATGGCTTTTTCCGATGATATTTTCGAATCTGTGACGTTCACCCAGGCGAAGGCTGGCTTCTTCCGCTTTCCGCCGTGCCTTCTGCAACTCCGTGAGATCCGTAACGGTTTCCACAACACCTTTAATGGAATTCTCCTCCCTGACCGCGCGAGCGCTTTTTACTACGGATACATCATGGCCGTCTTTGTGACGCAGAAAACATTCCTTGGAATCAACGGCGGTGTGTTCAAAAATACCGCATTGGCCGATCCCGGTGGGGCAAGTCTTGGAAAAACATTGACTGAAGTTGAGGAACATGCAGCTGTTTCCAAGGGCTTCCCCCGCTGTATAACCGGTGATACGTTTCATGGATGCATTCCATGAGGTAATTTTACCCTTGTCATTCAGGGTGAATACGCCGTCCGCCATGGCTTCCAGAAGCAACCGCGCAAAGTTGGGATCCAGGATATCTTGAATGCTGTTTTGAATCTCGGACATTTGTCACCTTATATGTTTTATGGGTTGGTCGAATAAACGCCAACGCTTTAAGCGTTACCGTAACGCTACGAAACGGCTTTAAACGTTACCGACATTATGGTAACGGTTGCGCCATTTGTCAATTCAACCGCATTTTTCCTTTCAGAGCAACCCATTCTGTTTTTGGTGCGTGCATTTACATATTAATTCCGGTATTTTATATTTGCTCATGGTTCCTGTTCCGTGGTTTTAGACAAGTCTTGGCATGATTATTGATAAAAAAATTGAAACATCGCAATTTTGCTGCGCAACCAAAATTCCCGGAGGAGGAAAAATTATGACACTTAAAACAGTACGAACGAAAGAGGATTATGAAATGGCCATTGAAAACGGCCTGACGCTCATGGACTTCAATGCCCCCTGGTGCG
>CAYPQJ010000160.1:0-10205 GCA_964412835.1 uncultured Desulfobacteraceae bacterium
TTTCCCCTGTCGAGCTCCGCCAGCAATGAGTTGGCGGCTTTGAGTCTGGACGGAAGGTCCAATCATGTTCTGGGCGGTGTCACCCTTTCCATGGCCTTTTAACCGAAGTACTTAACGGCTTGACCGTTAAACAGTTGCGCCCTCCCTGCATCTCTTCTCCTCCTAAAAAGAAGAGAGGCTCGGGGGGCTCCTTTCATCACAAGATCTCTCTCAGCCTTGACACCGAATATACATATCTCCTACACTTCCGGTAATATTCACCGGGCTTTCTTCACTGCCTGAAAATCAGACCCTGTAAACAACATACGGTTCATCCAGTATGCCCCAATTTCATGAAAGCATCCTCAAAATGATTCTTGATCATCAGGGGGAATTATCGCTCTTTATACTGGGCCTGATTCTGGTGCTTTTGTGTGTGATTCTGATACGGGCATTCAGGAAACAAACACCGGAAGATATCATCCGTCTCCAGCATCAGTTGAACCACCTGGGGGGTTCCCTTCAAGAGCTCCTCAGAACCTTAAAAGACGAAAGCGCTCAAAACCGTACTGAATCGGCCCACCACGCCCACCTGAGGCGCGATGAAATGGGGAAAGGCATCCGTAGCATGACAGACGGCCTCCTTCAACGAATGACCGAAAACGCGGGGATGCAAAAAGACCAACTGGATTCTTTTGCCCAACAACTGTTGGCCTTAACCCGGCTGAATGAAGAAAAATCAGAAGCCATTCGGAATGTCATCGACACACAGCTAATGTCTATCAGGTCTGAAAACAGCAAAAAACTCGAGCAGATGAGAGAAACAGTTGATGAAAAACTTCACACTACCCTTGAAAAGCGTGTGGGAGAATCCTTCAGGCAGGTCAGCGACCGACTGGAGCAGGTATACAAAGGGCTGGGCGAGATGCGCCACCTGGCCACAGGAGTGGGTGATCTGAAGCGGGTACTCACCAACGTACGCACCCGCGGCACCTGGGGAGAAGTTCGACTCGCCGCCATACTGGAGCAGATCCTGACGCCGGATCAATACGACACAAATGTTGCCACCGTAAAGAACAGTCGAGATCGGGTTGAATTCGCACTACGGCTGCCCGGCCAGAGAAAAGATCCGGACCAAGTGGTATGGCTTCCCATTGACGCCAAGTTCCCCCAGGAAGACTATCAGAACCTTCTGGACGCTCAGGAACGCGCCGACAAAGAGAGTGCCGATCGGTATCTGAAACAATTGGAGATACGCATCAAAACCGAAGCCAAAGCCATCAAAGAAAAGTACATAGCGCCACCCCAGACAACAGATTTCGCCGTCATGTTCCTTCCCGTGGAAGGGCTCTATGCGGAAGTGCTGCGCATACCCGGCCTGTGCGATACGCTTCAGCGGGAGTACCGTGTCGTGGTGACAGGTCCCACCACCCTATCGGCCCTGCTCAACACCCTTCAGATCGGGTTTCGCACCCTGGCCATTGAAAAGCGCTCCAGCGAAGTATGGGAACTGCTGGGGGCACTTAAAACGGAGTTCAGCCGGTTTGGCGATGCTCTGGCCAAAACAAAGAAAAAGCTCCAGGAAGCCGGTAATACCATTGATCAGGCAGAGGTACGAAGCCGCGCCATTTCACGCAAGCTTTCAAAGGTGGAAGAGATATCAACCAGTGTTCAAGAAACAGAGTGAAATGAGGTTCAGTGTTGCAGGTACTTTTTCAAATGCCGGTAGAAGTTTTCGTGAGAACCAAAGGCATACAAATAGAGGCGGGGACCTGATATTTCATAAGCCAGCAGCATTTTTTGGGTATTGGACTTGAATTTATAAACTTGGATTCCCTGCAAATCACCTGCTTTCATATGGCCAGTTGTAGGATCATTTGCAATGGACTTTACAGCTTCGTCCAGATCGTTGACCCGGTTTTTGTGTAATTTCTTTTTTTGTCTTGCGAAAACAGGTGATTGGATTATTTCTTCAATGCTTGTCATTCGCCCTCTCCAAAGACGTAAGGCGTTCCTTGACCGGCCTTGATTTCTTCCCTTCCAATCAGTACATCCTGAATAAAGGGTAATGGCAGATCCGGATTCTCTTCAATCATTTGTCCTATTTTTGCCCAGTATTCAATTTGACCGGCGATCGATCTTTTAAAAACCTTTGACTTTATCTTGGCTTTATCAAATAAATCGTCAGACACTTTTACGGCTGTCGCCATGATTCTCCCTCCAAGGATTGTTTTTAGTTTTAGTTTAATACTCATGGTTGCATTTTACAATTAATTTTCAGTTTGTTTTCCGTGGCACCCTAAACCCTTCCATGATAGGATTAAGATGATCAACCTCCCCACCAAACACAACCCCAGGAGGAAAACCATGGGCCATTCAAGTATTTCCATAAAAACCTTATTCACGGTTCTAGGGGTCCTGTTAAACATAACGGTTGCAACCTCCCTCTGTGTTGCCGCCCCCCCTCCCCTTCATATTACCCGCATTACCCCCTCAGGCATGGATGTGCCGGCAGGTCGTCAAATTGTATTTCAATTTGACAGACCCGTTGTGCCCATGGGGCGTATGGCGCGAAAAACATCGGAAATTCCCATTGACATCACCCCTTCCCTGAACTGTCAATGGCGTTGGCTCAACAGCGGAACACTGGCCTGCCAACTGGATGAAAAATCAGCCCTTAAGCCCGCCACCCGTTACACCATTGTGGTCAATCCGGGGATCAAAACCATAGATGGCGCAACGCTTGGAAAACCCATACGTCGCAGCTTCACAACCATCCGTCCCAAGGTTAATAATGTGTGGTTCAAGACCTGGTCTGCCCCGGGGATGCCGGTCATTCGACTGACATTCAACCAACCGGTTTTCAAGGATTCCGTAGCCCGACAACTCTTTCTGGCGACTCGCGGCAAAGGGCAAAACCTCACAGGCGTGACCGTTATACCTGACCCGGATATCAAGGAAAAACCCCTCAAAATTTCATCAACGGATTACACCGGGGAAGCCCGGCGGGTCTGGCTGGTATCGCCTCAAAAAGAATTGCCGCTGAATTCAGCGGTAACGCTTCGCGTGAACCCCGGCATCGCTTCCTTTCAGGGTCCTGAAAAGGGAATCGAGAAACGGATTCTGGCCAGTTTTTCCACCTTTCCCCCATTTGCCTTTGAGGGGGTGGAATGCACGGATAACGGTGGAAAAACCATCCGAATTACCACAACCGATTCCAATTCCCTTGAAAACCGCTGCAACCCCCTGAGACAAGCGGCGCTAGTCTTCTCATCACCGGTCATTGCGGAAGAAGTCAAGAACCACGTCACCTTTACGCCGGATCTGGCAGGGGGGCGTACCGACTATGACCCCTGGGCCAACCGTGGTGGGTATTCAAACCTCAGCCATCCCCACAAAAAGGGACAAGCCTACAGGGTCTGGATTCCTGAACTGCTCAAAGCATTTCGGGAATACCGCATCGCAAGCAACAAAAATGCCCTCAGAGATGAATTCGGACGTCCTCTGAAAGCCCCAATAAACATGCGCTTTATGACGGATCACCGCCTGCCTGATTTCGTTCTCACACACCCACAGGCGGTCCTTGAAAAGGGCGTGGATTCACAGATCCCCCTGGTGGTGACCAACCTTGAAAAGGTGAACATCACCTATGACCGGCTAACGGTTCATGGAAAAGAAACCCGGCAGACACGGGAGATTCAAATCCCGAAGGTCGAGGATATCGCTTTCAAGATCCCCCTGGAAGCCCGTGGCATACTTTCCCACACCTCGGGGGTAATCCAGGGAACGGTGCACTCCCGTCCCCCGGTGAAGAAAAACCCCTGGGAAAGCTGGTTCATGGCCCAGGTCACCCCTTTTCAGGTGCATGTGAAAATCGGACATTACAATACCCTGGTCTGGGTTACGGATTTTGCAGGCGGCGAGCCGGTTGAGGGGACCGATGTGAGCCTCTACCGGGATACCTACGGCGCCCTGCCCCAGACCCCCACCCGACTGACCCACGGCACAACCGATGTTCACGGTATCGCCATGCTGGCGGGAACCAAAATCATCGACCCGCTTCTGACCACTCTGGAATCCTATGGTCTGAAAAAGCCCCACCTCTTTGCGCGGGTTCAAAAAAAAGGAGATATGGCGATCCTTCCCCTGGACGGGCCTTTCCGGGTGGACGTGTACCGAGCATCCGGCAACACGCTTTGGCCCGATATGCGGAAGCGATACGGACACATGCATGCCTGGGGAACCACGGCACAGGGGGTATACCGTGCAGGGGATACGATCCAATACAAGCTCTATGTACGAAACCAGGACAACGAAACTTTTGTGCCGCCACCCCGTTCCGGGTACCACCTCAAAGTGATCGACCCCATGGGAAAAACGGTTTATAGATCAAAGATCTGACCCTTAACGAATTCGGCGCCAGCAGCGGTGAATTCCAGACGTCCAAAACCGGTGCCGTAGGATGGTACCGGTTTGAACTCTCCGCTTCCTTTGCCAAATGGGAACGGGAACCCATACGGGTGCTCGTGAGCGATTTCACCCCATCCCCCTTTAAGGTCACCACCGACTTGAACGGACGGTTTTTTGAAACCGGAAACGAAGTGGACGTCTCCACCCACGCAAGACTCCACGCGGGCGGGCCTTACGGGGATGCGCACAATCGGGTAACGGCGATCATCAAAAGCAAACCGCTGATCCTGAAAAAGCAAGCTTTTCAAAACTTTCAGTTTGATACCATTATTCCCAAAGCCCCCCCGCAAGAGACCGTTTATCAAACGGAAAACAAGCTGAACAGTCAGGGAGATGTTTATTCGAAGTTTCCCCTGGTGGAAGGGAAAATTCTTTATGGGCAGCTGATGGTGGAAAGCGCGGTTCGGGATGACCGGGGCAAATCCATTGCCGGGAGAGCTCACGCAGGTTATGCGGCCCGAGACCGCTACGTGGGGCTTCGAAAGCTGACGTGGGTCATGGAAGAGGATCAACCGGCTTTGGTGGACCTGCTGGTGGTGGATGGCAGGGGAACGCCCGTCAAAGGGGTTCCCATTGCGGTGACCCTTTCGAGACGGGAGACCAAAGCGGCGCGTGTCAAGGGCGCCGGCAATGCGTATATCACCCATTACACCCATCAATGGGTGGATGTGGACCGAAAACAAATCATATCCGCATCAGAACCTGCTCCCTGTTCTCTCACCCCTCAAAACCCGGGCTCCCATCGCATTACGGCCCACATCAAAGATGCCAAAGGCCGGGACCACAGCAGCAGGATTTTCCAATGGACGGTGGGCAAAGGACAAGTGGTATGGGATGAACGACCGGACAACCGACTGGAAATCATTCCCGAAAAGAACCGTTATGCTGTGGGAGACCGGGCCCGATATCTGGTTAAAAACCCCTTCCCCGGGGCCAAAGCGCTCGTCACGGTGGAACGCTACGGGGTTTTGCGGCATTGGGTTCAAACACTTCACAGCAGCACCCCCGTGATTGAGTTTGAGGTCAAACAGGATGAAACGCCCGGATTCTATCTATCCGTGGTGGTCACGTCCCCCAGGGTCGAGAAGCCGCCGCTTGAAACCGGCCAGGTGGACCTGGGGAAACCCAGCTTCCGCATGGGTTATGTAAAAACGTCCGTTTTCGACCCCCGCAAAGAAATACTGGTAAGCGTCAGTCCGGCGCATGAAACATACAAGCCCGGGGAGCGCGTCACCGTAAAATTGAAGGCGGCGGTCACCGAAAAAACCAAACCTGCGCCTGTTGAGCTGGCGGTGGTGGTCCTGGACGAGGCCGTATTAGATCTGATCGCCAAAGGCTGCGACTATTTTGATCCCTACAAGGGCTTTTATACCCTGGATGGTCTCGATCTTGAGAATTTCAGCCTTCTCATGGGGCTGGTGGGACGGCAGAAATTTGAGAAAAAAGGCGCCGACACCGGCGGGGGCGGGGGCGCTGACATCAGTCTTCGGTCCGTGTTCAAATTCGTAAGCTACTGGAACCCGTCCATCAAAACCGATGAACAGGGTGAAGCGGTCATTACGTTCAATGCACCCGACAATCTCACCGGCTGGCGGGTGCTGGCCATGGCCGTCACACCCGGGGACCGCATGGGTCTTGGTCAGGGAAAATTCAAGGTTAATCAACCCACCGAAATCCGACCCGTCATGCCCAACCAGGTCATTGCGGGGGATAAATTTCAAGCCGGTTTCAGCATCATGAACCGCACTTCGGAAAAACGTCAACTGACCGCCTCCATCACAGCCCGTGGGCCCATTAAAACCCCTCGGGACCAAGCCAGGGTGGAAAAGACCTTTGCGCTATCCCTTTCACCTTTTAAACGACACACGATTTGGTTGCCCATCGAGACCAAAGGGACAGGCCGGATTCAGTTCACCGCAAAGGCATGGGACAAAACGGACGGAGATGGGGTCACGCATACCCTCACGGTCAATAAACGCTATTTCCCCAAAACGGCCGCCCAATACGGCAGCACCACACAACCATCCGTCACTGAGGCCATTGGGTTTCCAAAAAACATGCGAACCGATGTGGGCGGGGTCACCGTAGATTTATCGCCCACGGTACTGGGCAATCTTGAGGGAGCCTTTCAGTATTTAAAAGATTACCCCTACACCTGCTGGGAACAGGTCCTGACCAAAGGGGTGATGGCCGGCCATTACGCCGGTCTCAAAGCATATCTCCCTTCTGATTTCAAGTGGCCTGACAGCGAAAAGCTGCCTGAGAAAACCCTCCATCGAGCCCCGGATTTTCAAGCCCCCAATGGGGGGATGACCTACTACATACCCGAAAACCGGTATGTAAGCCCCTACCTGAGCGCCTACACGGCCCTGGCCTTTACGTGGCTTCGCGAAGCGGGCTTCAAAATCCCGGATACCGTCAAACAGAAGCTTCACGCTTACCTTCTGACGCTGCTTCGCCGAAACACGGTTCCCGACTTTTATTCCAAAGGCATGGCCTCCACGGTGCGGGCGGTTGCCTTGGCAGCCCTGGCAAAAGAAAGAGAGATCAACGCGTCCGATCTTTCACGCTACGCCCCCCATGTAAAAGAAATGAGCCTGTTCGGGAAAGCCCATTTCCTGCTGGCAGCCCTGGCGGTCCCGGGAACGGAAAAGATGCGTGCGCAAGTGGCCAGGCAGATCCTGAGCCATAGTAACGAGAGCGGCGGGAAAATGGTCTTCAGCGAGACCATCGACGACAGTTTTAACCGTATCCTTGCATCGCCCCTGAGAACCAACGGAGCCATTTTAAGCGCACTCGCCGCCTATGCCGGAACCGACCCGGGGAAAACTCTGATTGGAGACATCCCCTTCAAACTGGTGCGGTTCATCACCCAGGCCCGAAAAAAGCGGGACCACTGGGAGAACACCCAGGCCAATATGTTCTGCATAAAAGGGCTTATTGATTACACCGGGCGTTATGAAAACAAAAGCCCTGATTTTACGGTCCGTGCCCTCTTTGACCGGGAGGTCATGGGGCAGACCCGATTTGATGATATGCGCGACGAAGCAAAAACCTTTACTAGGCCCATTCAAAAGGAGGATCCCGGCAGAACGGCCGGCATCAACCTGGAACGGGATGGCCGGGGGCGCCTTTACTACGCCGCCCGTTTGTCCTACGCACCCCTGGGGGAAGACGCAAAATCTGTGAATGCGGGCATTGAAATCCACCGGGAGTACAATTTGCTTCAGAACAATAAATGGCGGCTCCTCAAAAACCCCTTTCGGCTTGAGCGAGGAGACCTGGTACGGGTTGACCTCTTTTTGTCCCTGCCCGCGGCCCGCAACTTTGTGGTGGTGGATGATCCGGTCCCGGGCGGCCTGGAACCGGTGAACCGTGATCTGGCAAACGCCTCCACCGTGGATGCGGACCAGGGCATCTATAAAGCAGCCGAGGGCTCCTGGTGGTTCAAACAAAGCAACTGGTTCAGTTATGGCGTATCCCGATGGAGTTTTTACCATTGTGAGCTGCGCCATAACGCAGCCCGCTTCTACTCGGAATATCTGCCCGCCGGAAATTACCATCTCTCCTACACAGCCCAGGTCATTGCACCGGGAGAGTTCACGGTTCTGCCGGTGTTTGCGGAAGAGATGTATGATCCGGATGTCTACGGACACGGTGTAATAGATCTTCTGACGGTGGATCAAGCTTCTTGAGACATAAAACAACCATTACGGTCCTTGTCATCGGGTGTCTTCTCATCGCCGGCATCGGTGTTGTTGTTTGGAAAACTTTTGAGGACCTTCAACCCCTGCCCCATTCCCTAAATTTTGAAACCGGCAACATCCGAAAAGTTCAAATCCTGGATCGAGACGGCATCCCCCTGACGGTCACCTATCAGAACCGATGGAACATTCATGACTATGTGCCCCTTCATGAGATTCCGTCCCTTCTGCAGCATGCCGTTGTGGTATCCGAAGACCGGCGCTTTTACCGGCACCACGGTGTGGACTGGCGAGCCCGCGTGATGGCGCTCTTTCAGAACATCCGGTCCTTCCGGACCGTCAGAGGTGCCAGCACCATCACCGAGCAGGTGGTGCGAATGTGGCGCCCGCGACCCCGCAGCCTGTGGTCCCGATGGCTGGAAGGCTTTGAAGCGTACCGCCTTGAAAAAGTGTTTTCGAAAGAGCAAATCCTGGAATGTTACCTTAACCAGATTCCCTATGCGGCCCAACGCCGGGGGGTAGTACAGGCGGCCCGGTATTACTTTGACCGGGACCTGGATACCGTGAGCCATAAGGAGGTCCTGGCCCTGGCGGTCATGGTGCGGGCCCCCGGCCGTCTCGATCCACACAAAACCCCGGACCGCCTTGAGAAACCCATTCTCCGCCTGGCCCGGAAAATGCGCCAGGAGAAATTGATTGATCCAGCCGGTTTTGATCGCATCCAAGGGGTACCGGTTCAAAGCAGAATACCCTCGTTTACGGTCAAGGCCGAGCATTTCGTACACCACCTTTACAGCACAACCCCGCCATCCCGTATGACCCGGTTGCGTCGTTTGCACACCACTCTTGGCGCCCCTCTCCAGCAGAAAATCCAGACCATCCTGGATCAAAGGCTTCGAGATCTGAAAGCCAAAGACGTTCATAACGGCGCTGTACTGGTTGTGAATCATGAAAAGAGCGAGGTCCTGGCCTGGGTCAACGGCGGCGCATCATCGGACGGGGTGACGGAAAGCTGGATCGATGCGGTGACCACACCCCGGCAACCGGGATCCACCCTTAAGCCCTTCCTCTATGCCCTGGCCCTTGAAAAAGGATGGACAGCCGCCACCCTGGTGGACGACCTACCCCTGGCAGCGCCCGTGGGACATGGTCTCCATACCTATCACAACTACAGCCGGACCCATTACGGTCCCCTGCCCTTGCGCCATGCGCTGGGGAACTCCCTGAACATACCTGCCGTACGCACCATCGGGTTTGTTGGGGTAAATAATTTTCTAAGCTGCCTCAGAACCCTTGGCATAAACAGCCTGCATCAACACCCGGATCACTACGGCGAAGGTCTGGCCCTGGGCAACGGCGAAATCACCCTGTTGGAGCTGGTGGGCGCTTATACGGTGTTGGCGAACCGGGGTGTTTACCATCCATTAAAAACCATCATGGACCATACGGACAGGGGGCGCAGGGGGAACCAGGTATTTTCCCCGGAAACCACCTCCCTCATCGGCAGCATTCTGTCGGATCCCGATGCGCGAAGACTTGAATTCGGCCGGGGAAGCCTGCTTCGATTTCCGGTTCAGACCGCCGTCAAAACAGGCACGTCCAGTGACTACCGGGATGCCTGGGCCATGGGGTATAATAATCGATTCACCGTGGGGGTGTGGGTGGGAAACCTGGACCATCAAGCCACCAAAGGCGTTACCGGCGCCACGGGACCCGCTCTCATCCTCAGAAGCGTCTTTGCGGAACTGAACCGCAACCGGCAAACCCGACCCCTTTATCTGAGTCCCCGGCTCACAAAAAGAGATATCTGCCGGAAAACCGGTCTGCCCGATGATGGCGGGTGCGCCACCATCACCGAATGGTTCGCACCCGGAACCGAACCCGAAAGCCGGCCATTCCCTCAACCCGTCCCTAAACGCCCCTATCTTCAACGCCCCTCCCACGGACTGCAGCTGGCCATGGATCCCCGCATACCGGATGACCATGAAGCGTTCCAGTTCCAAATGGCCAACCTGCCTGAAAATTCAACGGTAGACTGGATCATTGACGGCC
>CAYPQJ010000161.1:0-10150 GCA_964412835.1 uncultured Desulfobacteraceae bacterium
TACCGGAGGTAGAGGGATACATTTAAATCGTTTTGGAACCAACGTCCCCTTTTTTCGTATCAATTATCGCTCTTTTTTGGTTTTCTTCCGGGTTTTCGGGGTCTAATCTCCTGCCAAGCAAGTCTTCCAAGTGGGACACAAACGCCACATCGCCCAGATGGCGACCTGTTTGCTCATGCTTGCGGATGTCGCCCATTTCGGCGGACGATATTGCCTCCGCCAAGAAATCCCGCCAGTCGCCTCTGATGATCGAAAGCAGGGGAGCTACATTCACCAGTTTATCATTTTGGCCGGATATATGGGCGTCGGCACTGCTCCAAACTTATTGTTCCGCTTTCCCAACCAGTTTCGCCCGAACAGGATTGTACTCAGTATAATTGAAGTGCCGTTAGACTTGAAGACGCTGAATCACCCCCTTCGTTTTACACTCAGCATCCTGATCGGAAGTATCAGAAGGATGATAATTACGACGGTGACGGTTAGGTCGACGCTGATTTTGGGCAATCGCCCTTGGGACACAGCCATCTCAAATACAGGATGGATGATCCAGTAGGTGGGGAAGATCTTGGCGATCCATTGGGGCCAGTGGGGGAAGATGAAGAAGATCACCGGGGCCAGGATGAATATGTTGACCGGTTTCACAAGGGTGAACAGGCCCTTGATGTGGGTGGCGATTAAGCCAAAAATCAGGCCGATTTCCACGGCCATGAAGGCAGCAAGGAACAATACAAGGCAGAGCATCAACAGGTGAGATCCGATGGCATTGTTCAGGAACAGAGTGAGCAGGGACATGAGAAGGGCCAGGATCAGGCCGATTCCGGCCTTGGCGGCCAGTATCTCGGAAAAGCGGATCGGCGTCACCAGTAGGGCCTCCAGGGTCTTGTCTTCCCGCTCCTGAACCAGACCAAAGGCCGTTACCAGAACGCCTGCGATCAACAGGGAGAAAAGCACCATGAAGGGGATCAAGCGTGCGGTTATAGGGAGTTTGTTATTTTCTCCCGTGGTGTGAAGTACTACTTGAACCGGCGGCGGCTTGCCTTCCACCTCGCGTATCAGATCCAGGGTTGTCATCGCCAGTATGATTTTGTGAGAGGCCGAGCTTTGTCCGCTGATCCAGAATTCCAACAGGGGTTTTTCCCCAAAAACAACGGCCTGATCAAACCCTTTTTTAAGGAACAACCCTGCATCCAAATCATTGTCTGCGACCCGTTGTTTGAGTTGGGGTAGGTCCCGGCAACGGGTATGGGTGATCCAGTCCAATTCTTGCAACCGCAGGGCAACCAGCGACCGGCCTTCATCCACAATACCCAGCCGTGGCTCGGGAGCCAAAAGACCTCCGAAGATACCTCTGACAACCAGGGTGATCACAAAAGGATAGAGCAAGGCCCAAATAAAGATTGGGGAACGGGGCCCCATGCGCAGGTCTTTGTGGATCAGCTTAAATACATGAAGGAGATTCATGGGTTTTCCCCTCGGTGTCTGAGCATCCTCATGCCGATGCCCAGGATCATCAGATCCCACAGGCAGACAAGTCCCAACGCGACCCGGAGTCGTTCCCAGCCCCAATCCAGGGTGGTAAGGCCCATGATTCCCTGCACCACGCCATAGGAAGGCAGTGCCTTCACCCAGACCGACACGGTTCCCGGGAAGAAGGTTGCAATAGCAGGAATAGTGAGGGGCACGAGGCAGAGGATGCCCAATAATAAGGTGCCCATGAAGTCCTTGCCTGCCGCGCCGGTGAGCATACCAGTACTCGAGGCCATGAGCGCTCCGAGAAGCGCAAAGACCACAAGAAGACCCCGATGCGGTCCCCAGGCCCCCACCGCGATCAGCAGGATCATGGTCTGGAAAAAGGCCAGCAGGGTTCCGAACAAAGTCTTGGCCGACAGGATATCCCCGATCCTGGCCGGGGTGACCCGTAAGGCCGCAAGGGTCCGGTCATGGACTTCACTGGAAATCAGAGAGGCCAGGACCAGAGAGTCTGTGAACAATACCATGACCACCAGAAAAGGGAGCATGCGGTCCCGAAAAGGGACCTGGTCTCCGGACCTGTTTCTCCCAAGGATGACCGCTTCTTCTTCAGGCAAAGTGACCGGCAGGTCCTCTCCGATAACGGAATAGGCAATATCCTGAGCAAACCCGGACATGGTTCGGTGTAGTTCCGGGGGGACCTCGGGTGCTGCGTACACCTGGAGGGTGGGCTGCTCTCCGGCTTCCAGCTTCTTCGAGAAGTCCTCGGGAAAACAGATCCCCATGGATACCTTGTCCCCCGTCTCTCCCTGACCGGATACGGCACGGATGAGGTCTGGGCAAGACAGGAATTCCTTTATAATGACATCGTCTTCGTACGCTTCTGTCAAGGTCGCCATCAGAGGTTCCAGGCCGACATGGTGCACACCGAGGGTGAACTTTTTATCCACTGTTGCGGGCATCAACCAAAACACCACGATATACAGGATCAGGGCGAGACCGGAAAGGAGGCTGAACAGTCTGTCCCTTAAGAATTCCTTGAGGTCTTTTTTCATGATGGCCAGGATAATGGGTATTCTGGAAAGGGTGTGCGTCATTATTGCAGCCCCCTGCCGGTCATTTGAATAAAAATATCCTCCAGCGTGGCCTCCTGGGTGTGGATGCTGATGAGCCCTTCCATTGCTACGGCCTGTTGGAGCTGTTCGCCGGTATCTTCCCGGTCCAGGGGGACCAGATGCTCCCGTACCGAACCATCCCTGCGATAGAGCACCTTGACGGATCTTTGTCCGAACCGGAGTTTCAGATTCTCCGGGGAATCCAGGGCGTGGATTCTGCCTTCGTTTAGAAAAACCACCCGGTCACACAGCTCATCGGCTTCATGCATGTTATGGGTGGTCAACAGAACAGCAGTCCCTTTCCCGGCCTCTTCTTGAATGATGGTGCGGATGGTCTTGGAGGAGACCGGGTCCAGACCGTCGGTGGGTTCGTCCAGGAAAAGTACGTCGGGCCTGTTCACAAGACTTCTTGCGACCATCAGCCGCTGCTGCATGCCTTTGGAATAGTGTTTCACCCGATCCTTGCCCTTGTCGCCCAGGCCCACGCGATCCAACAGGGAGGGTATGTCATGGCCTTTCAGGCCGAACAGGGCGGCAAAGAAGGAGAGATTCTCAAATCCGGACATATTTGAATAAAGGTTCTTTTCCTCAAAACAGACCCCGATGCGGGCCTGAATTCGCGGATCATCCCCGGTGACATCCATGCCCAGAATCTTGGCGTTGCCGCTTTTCGGGTAGATCTGGCCGGTAAGTATCTTGATGGTCGTGGATTTGCCTGCGCCGTTGGGCCCCAGAAATCCCATGATTTCCCCGGGGGCCACCTGGAAGCTGATTCCCTTGACCGCCTGATGATCGTTATAGGCGTAGCTGATGTTTTTTGCCTGGATTGCCGGGGTATCCATGACGGCTCCTTTCGTCTTATTTTGCGCCCCCTTGCTTCAGCGTCTTGATCAAGCTTTCCATCTCATCCAGGTAAGCGTTCAGAGCCTCTGTGCCCTTCAGGGTGATGGCAGCCGTGGTAAAGGGTTTATTATCTTTAAATGTCTTGTGAATGCGCACATATTCGGCGCTTTTAAGTCTTTTCAGCTGGATGGAAAGATTCCCTGATGTCAACCCCAGTTTGGATTGAAGCTCGTTGAAGCTGATCTCCCTTTCCCCATTGCTTGCCAGGTGGGTCAGGATGAGGAGTCG
Organism: uncultured Desulfobacteraceae bacterium; assembly: GCA_964412835.1. Lineage (GTDB taxonomy): Bacteria > Desulfobacterota > DSM-4660 > Desulfatiglandales > Desulfatiglandaceae > NaphS2. Next base: position 3,717 of record CAYPQJ010000161.1, read on the forward strand.
GGCACGCTCGTGGATGAGTTTGTCCAGAACAGCCATTCTATGATTCCCCTTGGTTTGCGCGAGGCCCTAAAAAACCGATGCCTGAGACGAAGAGGCTTCCGCATCCAATGGTGATACAAAGGGCAATGGGGCCTGGAATCACCGGAAAGATCATGGTGAGAATACCGGTGAGTAAAAACCAGTATCCACTGCTCAGGGAATGCTTGATATGGATCAGCGCGCCCATATTGAGCAACAACCCCATGGCGATAGAGAGCATAGGAATGATGAAATAGGGGATGCCCCGAAGGGAGAAATAGATAGAGAACACTGCGATCAGGATACCGATGGGGATATACAGGTGCATGATTCGGTGGGAAAAGAGTTCCTTGAGCCACCACCTGAAGGTAAGGCGGGGATCGATCTCTTTGATGGCCTTCAGGTAGGTCCTCTGCTTGAAGACCTGCAAAAAGACCGCATCGCAGGCCATGGCAAGATATAGGGTATAGCGCAGGACAGGGGGTATGCTGTTAAAACCGCCGAATCTGGCTGAAAGAAAAAAGACCAGCAATGAAAACCCGATGATACTGATACCGAATAGAAACATCAACAGGCGAAAATGCCTCAAGTCCAGGACCTCCCGTAAGACCGGTCTGTTTTTGCTGATTGCGGATCTGATCGACTGGATATCCTTCAGCAATTGTTCGACCTGTGAATGATTGATGGTTTGCATGGCTGAACACTCCTGATAAATTATAAACAAGTTTATTTTATAAAGTAGTTTACATTATGCCGTGTTTTCAGCGGTTGTCAAGATAAATCTTCCTGTAACAAAAATGACCCGAACGGGCGTCGGTAAATGATTTTAAGGATTGTCTTGAAAAAGTACGCTCATTGCAGATTGGGAGAAGAAGGGTTATGCCGCAGGAAATGAAAATGGAGGCTGTTGCTGGGTGATAAGAATTCCCTTGTTTTGACTTTGGCTGCCCTTGCAATCCTTGCCACATGAAAAACATGGAACCAATCTTAGGTTCAATACCCGTGAATGAATTGGATTCATGCATTGTTTGATCTACCATGAAGAGCATGAAGGACACGAAGAGACTGGGGAAAAAGATGGACCGGGTTTTCCAACCTCATAAAGATATGGGTTGTTACATTATTTTGTCAAATTTTATCTAATTTATACCCTCCCTTGGCAGGTTTTCCAAGTGGATTCCTTCATGTTTTTCATGCCCTTCATGGTGAAGTTTCGTTCTGTCAAACCAAGGAAAAAGTTCGACTCTCTGTCACAGATCAGCGAATAACAATGAACGTCATTCATTCACGGGTATTGAGCTCAGGTTTAAGTCAAGAAATAAATATACTGTCCCCGGAATTCCTCGGAATTCTCGGAATTCTGCTGTCCCCGGAATTCTGCGCCACGCGCCGTTCCCAGACGAACTCTTCGTCCAGTTCCCCGATCTTGGTCATTGATTCCCGGATCCGCAGATTGAAATACCCCCGATCCGGGATGGTGCCGCCGGCCATGTAGACGAGCATCAGGGCACCGGATTTGGCCCGAATGGTGTTGTCGATGCGGTCCAATGAAACCCGCGGCTTCAGCTCCCGAAGGCGGGTACCGGCATATCTTCCGGCCAGCATTTCCAGGACCAGGTCAAACTGTTTTCGCGTGAGGGAATGGAAAGATGTGTTGGTCCTCAGAAAAGCAAAGAGCCCGTCCATATCCCATGTTTCCACGCCGGTCATGGCCAGGATGATTTGTGCCAGCACATCCAGGGGACATTGAACCGGGTCAATGGTTTCCATATCCCTTTTCATAACGGCCGGCGCCAGAACCGCGGAATTTACAAAATCGCGACCGTGAATGGGAAACAATGAACCCCGACTCTCCTGTCCCACGCCATGCCCGGAGCGGCCGATGCGCTGGATGGCCGATGATATGGCGGGCGGGGTCTGGATCAGTACCACCTGGTCCAGATCGCCGATATCGATGCCCAATTCCAGTGAGTTGGCGGCAACAATGGCTTTGAGTTGGCCGGTTTTCAGCTTTTGTTCCACCACCAGGCGCAACTCCTTTGAAAGAGACCCGTGATGGGAATAGACCAGTTCTTCCGGCTCTCCTTCGTTGATGAGACGCGCAACCTTCTCGGCCATTCTTCGGCTGTTGGTGAAGAGAAGCGTGGATCGATTTTTGTGAATGATCTCCTTGAAGGATTCGATCAGTGCCGGCCACCGGGAATCATCCACCATTCTTTCCCCGGCGTTTGCGGGAAAATCGACCCGGATGGTCATCCGTTTTTGCATGTCCGACTGAATCAGGGTTACCGGACGCTTTTGGTAGACCGGTTCATCAACATCACCCTGCATCTCGTAACCGCCGATAAATTCGGCGATCCGCTCCATGGGTTTCACTGTGGCGGAGAGGGCGATTCTCTGAAATTCTCCACTGAGCGGGACCAAACGGTCCACGGCCATCATGAGATGGACCCCTCTTTTTCCGCCCGCCACCGCATGGACCTCTTCCAGAATCACCACCGCCACCCCGTTGAGGATACTGCGGCTTCCTTTGGAACTGACCAGGATGTTGAGGCTTTCAGGGGTCGTGATGAGAATTTCAGGCGGGGTGCGAAGCATTTTCCTCCGTTCATCCGCGGGGGTATCTCCGCTTCGGGTTGCAACCCGGATATCCGGAAAAGGTTCCCCTTTGGCCTGAAACCGGGCTTTCAATTGCTCGAGCGGTTTGATGAGATTACGCCTGACATCATTGTTCAAGGCTTTGAGCGGAGAGATATAGACCACACGGGTTCGGCCGGGCTGCCAATCATTACTCAACAGCTTATGGATCGCCCACAGAAAAGCGGCAAGGGTTTTGCCGCTCCCGGTGGGGGCGGTGATCAACAGGTGGTTGCCGGAGGCGATTTCAGGCCAGGCTTTTTTCTGAACATCCGTCGGTGATCCATAGGTTTCAAGAAACCACTCACTGATAATCGGATGAAATCCGGTTTTGGTAAGGCTCATAATGCATCCTTAGTCCGAGATTCGGTGTGAAAATGGAGGTGAAACCCGGTCAAAATAATGAAAGCTGCTCATGCGCCCTGGGTTTTCGCTTCCATTTCGATCGTGCCAAAGAAACGAGCTGTTTGGATGAAAATGGCTCAAGAAAAGGGGAAATCTTCATCTCGAGCGGACGACCGTTCAGTGTGCGGCGGGAGGCATGTGAAAGGATAAGCCTTTGTCTTGCCCGTGTCAGGCCCACATAGAGAAGCCGTCGTTCCTCTTCGTCATCACGATCACCAAAGAGCGTGCAGGGCAGAAGTCGATCCTCGCAGCCAATGATAAAAACAACCTGCCACTCCAGACCTTTGGCCGCGTGAAGGGACATGAGTGATACCCGGTCACCCATCAGGTTCCGGTGGTCAATCCCACGCTCAAGGGAGAGGGCGTCCAGAAAAGACGGAAGACGATGATTATAATTTTCCGCGACGTTTCTGACCCGGTCGAGAATATGCGTCACCTTTTCCGAATTCAGATCAAATCCGTGCAGTTCAACAGCCTGGTTAATCATGTCACCCATGGCCGCCCGACGATCTATCCGGTTAATGATGCTTTCGCCATCGTTTTCAGGCGTTAACAGCTTTAAGTAACAGGTTCGGTAATAATCACTGTCAGGCCGGTTGAGGGATTGAAGAAGCCGCCAGATGATATTGGCCGGATATTGATGGATGAGCGGTTTTTCACCGGAACGGACAAAAGGGATACCGGCTCTGAAAAAGGCCTCCTCAAGGGCATCACCCATTGAGTTGAGTCTGAACAGAACCGCCATATCCCCGAACCCGATATTTTCCCCATCTTCATGGGATGCCACCCTTTCACTATCAAGGGAGAAATGAGTGGTTCCGCCAATCAATTTCTCGATCTGTTCGATAATCATCTCCGCTTCTTCAAGGTGTGTACGGCATCCGGCCACATAGACCGGGGCGCCGGAACCGGAGGTTCCATGAAGCGGACGTTTTTCGTTGATCAGCAAAGCGGAAAGATCGAGGATATTCTGAGTCGATCTATAATTCTTGGTAAGAGAAATCGTCGTACCTGCGGGAAAGTCATCTGCAAAACCATGAAAATTGGCGATATCCGCCCCACGAAAACCGTAAATCGCCTGATTCGGATCACCGATGGCGCAAATATCGGCCCAAGGGGTGCCCTCCGAACGGGACTTTCCGGTATTTTCAGATTCATTTGTTCCTGCGTAAACCATTTTCTTTAATAATGCCACCTGGACCGGGTTGGTATCCTGGTACTCATCAACAAAGATATGGGGAAATTTCAGGGCGTACTTTTGGCGGATACCGGAATGCTCATTAAACAGTCTCAGGGTCTCCACTTCAAGATCGTCCAGATCGAGCATGCCGAGATGTCGAAGTTTTTCCTGATACTTCGTAAAGACGGATGAAAGGTCCTCAAGGGCGGAATCGGGTTCCTCATTCGAAACCGCAATTAATTTGAGTTTGGGCAGGTTTTTGAGGAAGCGTCGTGCCGTATTTTTCTGACTTTTGCCGGTGACCGCATCCAAAACCGCTTCTTCGGCCAGAACATGCGTGTCTGTTTCGGGACATATGGAGAACGGATCGGGCAGGTCCAGATAATGGCCGTCACTTCTTAACACATCCAGGCAGAAGCCGTGAAACGTGGACACAAAAACGGTTTTCCCGTTTTCATGTCCTATCAATCTGAGGAGGCGCTCTTTCATCTCCCGGGCGGCCTTATGGGTGAAGGTGAGGGCCAGAATATTTCCATCCCCCATGGTTCCCGATTTTAAAAGGTAAGCGATGCGGTGTGTCAGGGTCATGGTCTTGCCCGTGCCGGGCCCTGCTACGATCAGGAGATGACCCTTCCCATGAATGACGGCTTCTCTCTGTTCCGGGTTCAGGGGATCGAGGATGGGATCCGTGAAGGGTAGGGCGGTCTGTTGATCAGGCTCTTTTTTCTTAGGTGTTGCTTTCTTCTTTCGGGTTTTCCCTTTACGGTGTTTTTGTTTTTTCGGCCTTGTTTTAAATAATGTGCTCTGGCCTAACAGTTCGTCTTTTTCACCCTCATCAAAAAGACGAATCACGCCATATTCACCGTCATACCCTTCCTGGCGGATCACCTGCTTGTGCCTCATGCGATCAATGGCCTTGGACAGAAGGATACCGCCGATCCGGTTTATCTCTTCCAGGGGCGCATCCATCAGGATAGGGAGTTCAGGACCCAGCCTGCTGATCAGATCTTCATAAATACGGGTCACTTTTTTGGTGGCCGCTCCACACCCATGGATTTCCGACAGGATTTCCGCTAAAGGGATCAGACTGAAAAAAGCCTTTGATATTTTCGGATGATCTCTATCCGCCAAATCGTCCACGCGATGAAAAACCCCCACGGTCACAGGTTTGCCGCAGACCGGGCAAATCCCGTTGTGGGATTTCGTTTCTTCGGGGTGAAGCCGGACCCGGCATTTGCGATGCCCATCCAGGTGGTATTTCCCTTCTTCGGGAAAGAATTCAATGGTGCCCAAAAATCCTTGACCGTTCGTCATAGCCCTGACCATGGCGTCATAATCAAGCGCCGTTTCAAACAGATTGCTCTCCCGGCCCAGTTTGGCCGGTGAGTGGGCGTCGGAATTGGAAACCAGAACATATGGATCCAGTTGAGACAATAGCCGGTTCATGGGCGGGTCGGAAGAGAGCCCGGTTTCCAAAGCGTGGATATGCGGTGTAAGATCCTCGAAACACTCCTCTATATCATCAAACCCGGATTTAGAGCCGAAAAGAGAAAACCAGGGCGTCCAGACATGGGCGGGGATAAAAAATGCCTGATCACTGGTTTCCAGAACGATCTCCAGCAGGTTTCTGGAATCCAGCCCCAGGATCGGCCTGCCGTCGGAGCGGATGTTACCGATCTGTTCCAGTCTCCTGTTTAGCTTTAGAACCGAATCAAAATCAGGCATGAGGATGAGATGGTGCACTTTCCGGGTCTTATCATTTTTCTTGTAGATGCAGCTTATTTCAGAGGTCAGCAAAAACCTCGGGGAATCCTGGCAGGAAGCCGGAATCGCAGGCTTGATGGATGCCGCAAGGTCCGGTTTTAAACGGAAAAGACCTTGTTCCGCTTCCATGAGCTTTTCCTGTAATTCCGATATCCACCCCGGATGGGTAAAATCACCGGTGCCCACAACCTTGATGCCTTTTTTCTGCGCCCAAAGGGCGAGATGCTCGGGATCCAGGGCTTTTGAAGTCGCCCGGGAGAAGCGGGAATGGATATGGAGGTCGGCAATGAATTTCGGCATAATTTAATATATTATTTTGAAAGTTTCACCGTTTCCCTGCCGGGTGAAACAATCCCCCGGCGCTCCAGCAGAGACCCGTCCTGCTGATAAAGATAAATCAACGCCTTGATGTAGTTGGCGAGGGCCTGCA
>CAYPQJ010000162.1:0-10130 GCA_964412835.1 uncultured Desulfobacteraceae bacterium
ACGTCCATTTTGTCCATGGGGATCACCATGTCATAGAGCGATGCATCCCATGGGTCGGCTGTTTGAAAATTCGTTTGAACCCAGAGTGCCCGCTCCTCATCCTCTTTTCGAATCAGGGCTGCGGTATCTTTTTCCGACAGTTGCATTTCCGTTGCGGCCGATTCTTTTCTGAATTTCAAATCTGCAATCAGGCAGATGCGAAGAACATGACTGATGCTCTTGGGAATGAGCTGGCTTGAAAAGCCGCTGAAAATCACGTTGTCTTCCAGAAGCATTTGAGCCACCGCCAGTTTCATATGAGCGACGGAACGTTCCTTTTCATGGGTAAAATTGTTGAATATGGATGTTTTGGCGGAAAATGCGCGTTCAATTTTGTTTTCCGCAATGTCGCAGAGACCGCTCGCCTTTTTAACGATGTCACTGTCCGAAACAATCTCATAGCCGATTTGCTGATGAAGTTGCTGAACAACGGGTTCCTGCCTGCAAAATGTTCCGCTGAAAATACCGATAACGGGCATGCGCTGACTCCTTAATTTTATTATGATGATAGGATGGTTGATTAATTGCCATTCACGGGTTGCGGAAGATGACATGCCGTCAGCAACGGGCATACTTTTTCATCACCGCCTCTGTGCGTTATTTCATGAACGGACCCAATGGCCTTTTCCATTGTTGGATAAATATGATCTTCTCCGACTTTTTCAAGAAAATGCGTTCTTTTTAGTACTTTCATTACGGTTTCATTAACGCCGCTGAGGCTGATATCGATACCGGCACTTCGAATGCGGTCCACCAATAACGATAGCGTTTCCTCTCCCGAAGCGTCAATATCATTTATGCCGTTGGATACCAGAATAATATGTTTCAATAATTTCTTTTCCACCATGACGTCCGCAATCTGATCTTCAAGATAGCTGGAGTTGGCGAAAAACAGCGACCCGTCAAAGCGAAGCATTGCAATGTATTTGCACTCTTCAAGACCGTGATTGAGTGAGCATCTCAATACCTGATCTTCATCCCTGCTCAAAAAAGCCATTTTGGGTCTCATGCTTTTGTAGAGAAACACCAGCAGTGACAGAACAACGCCGATCATGATGCCCCGGTCCAGATGGGGCGCAAAGGCAAGGGTGGCGAGAAAGGAGATGATTGCAATGGCGCCGTCATACCACTGGGCTTCCCACGCATGGACAAAACCCGAAACGTTGATCAGCCCAATGACGGCCATCATGATGACCGCAGCCAGAACGGACTGGGGCAGATGGTAAAGCAGCGGCGTGAAAAAAAGAAGTGCGACGATTACCATTAAACTGGTAAACACGCTCGATAACCCTGAAATCCCCCCGCTTTGAAGGTTCACCGCGGATCTCGAGAAAGAACCGGAAGTAGGGTAGCTTTTTCCCATTGCGCCAAGAATATTCCCGAGACCCTGCCCGATCAGTTCCTGGTTGGGATCCAGTCTCTGTCCCGTTTTGGCGGCCATGGCCTTGGCGATGCTGATGGCCTCCATGAAACCCAGAAGGGAGATGATGGCGGCATAGGGCAGAAGATGAAGTATGACTCCCACATCCACCTTGGGCATGCTCAGGGTGGGGAGTCCTCTCGGGATTTCCCCCACCACCACACCGCCGCCGATCATGAGAAGTTGATCCGTTTTCAGCGACTTGTTCCCTACTTTTATGCGCCAGGTGCGGCCGTCTCCCTCAGCGCCTTCCGGCAGTGCGTTTTTCGGATAGAATTTCAGACTTCCATCTTCCTGCAAAATTCCCTCGAACAATATTTCCCGTATGGCGGATCGGATTTCATGAATCTCATGATGCACCCGTGCCATGTTGATGGTGAGGACATTGATCTCATGTTCCGCATCCAGTACCCCGATAATATCCTGATTTTGATTGGCCACATCCAGGGCTGTATTCACTTCAGCCCTCTCTTCGGCAAGTGAAGGAATGATGGCAACCGAATGGTTGAATTTTTCCACCATGCCCCTGATTTCAGGGACTTGAATGGCTGAAACGTCAACAGCCTTGTTGTGCTGAAAACCGGTCATCCAGGATATGAGGGTGGTGATGACCACCGCCACCAGAACGTTGGGGATTTTAGGGGATATTCGCCGCAAGCCGTACATGATGCCAAACGCCAATGCCCCCATGGCGAGTGTGGGCCAGTGGGTATAGTGCCAGGCGGATTGAATGACGCGTATAATCGTCTCGTAATGGTGCTGGGCCTTGTCCACATAGACCCCGAACATTTTGGAAAGTTGTGAGGACGCGATAATAATGGCCGCGGCATTGGTGAAACCGTTCACCACCGGATGGGACAAAAAGTTGACCACCAGTCCCAGTTTCAGGACGCCCAATGCAAACTGGAGAGCGCCTACTGTCAGCGCCAGAAGGATTGCATAGGCGATGTAGCCGGGGCTCCCCGCTGTGGCAAGGGGCTCCAGGGATGCTGCCGTCATGAGGGATACCACAGCCACCGGGCCGGTGGCCAGTTGACGGCTTGATCCGAACAGGGCCGCAACCATGGGCGGCAGGAATGAAGCATAGAGGCCATAGTAGGGCGGCAGTCCTGCCAGTTGTGCGTAGGCCATGGACTGTGGAATCAGCACGAGGGCTACGGTAAGTCCTGAGATAAAGTCCGTCCTCAAACTCGTCAAATCGTAATCTTTGAACCAGCCCAAAAATGGAAATACTCTGGTCAGCATAAATTTTGCTCCTTTATTATGAAAGGCTTGTCGGTTAAATGTTTACGAGCATTCTTCTGCAACTGGCGATCAATTCGCCGGACAGTGCGCCGGCATTGTAAAGATTGTAGCTGTTGAAACGAACCAGCCCATCGGTCAATGTGAACAGAATCAACGCCGTTTTTCTGGCCGGCACAGACCCTATGGACCCATCTTTTTTTCCCAGATTCACGGCTTTTTCAAAGATGTCAACGAGGCCGTTGTAGGTATCTTCAAGATATTCCCTGCAGACCGGATTTACCTCAGCCAGTTCATAGGCGTCATGCCGATGGAGCAACATAAACAGGTCCGGGCTGTGGCCGGCCAGATAGAGATAAAAGCTGATGACCTCCTCCACCATTTCAAGCCCGTTTTCAAACTTCTTCCCGGCCGTGTATCGCTCAAAATCATTGACAATTTTCAGTTTGACCGTTTCCAGTACGGCCAGAAAAAGCGTCTCTTTATTCTTGAAATGGTAGAATATTGTCCCTTCAGCGGCACCGGTAACTTTGGATAATTCCGCCATGGACGTGTCCTTGAAGCCTTTTTTTGCGAAATGCCATGTGGCCGCTTTGAGAATGGACTCTTTTTTGGACATAGGGATGAACTCCTTAAGACCAGCCATGGAAAACAAACTGAGTGCTCAGTCAGTTTTGACCTTAATGAAGTTTTTCGTGGAGGTCAAGAAAAAAATGTAACTGTTCATAGGGTGCAGGGGGTAGTTGTCAGGGGGTAGGATGACTTCTTTCGTTCCCACGCTGGGGCATGGGACCCGGTGTAAGATATGGAATGTGGAAGTTTAGAAACTGAGCAATTCCTCAGTTTTTGGGACCAAATCAGATGAAGCTCTGTTATAAGATGTCCCCGGGCTCATATGAAGCCTCTTCGGCATAGCGGTCAAGCAGGGGCGCCGCTTTTGTTGTGACCTGTTCAATCTGCTCGGCCGCATTTCCGACAAAATGTTTCTTATCCGCTAAAATACCCATGATCCGGTTTTCGGTGATGCCGGCCGCTTTGAATACGGAATCACCGGCGAGTTTGTCAGCCAGCTGGGGCGCTGTCCCCTTCTCGCGCATGGCCATGGCCTCTGCCACCGCGTGGCGCTTAATGGCTTCATGGGCCGTTTCCCGGCCGACGCCGGCTTTGATGGCCGTCATGAGGATTTCAGTGCTGGCAAGAAATGGCAGATACCGATCCACCTCTTTGTCGATGATCACGGGGTAGGCTCCCATGTTGGAAAGAACCGTCAGGGTGGTTTCGCATAAGCCGTCCGAGGCATACAGCGCGTCCGGCATGACGATCCTCCGCACCACCGAACAGGATACGTCCCCTTCTTCCCACTGGTCTCCCGCCAGCCTGGAGGCGCCGTCAGTATACATTTTGATGAGGGCGGAAAACCCGCAGATTCTCTCGGCGCTTCGGGTGTTCATTTTATGGGGCATGGCGCTGGACCCGACCTGTCCCTCCCTGAAGCCTTCGGTCACCAGTTCATAGCCGCTCATGAGGCGCATGCCTTTGGCAAAATTCTCGCAGGCGCTCCCCATAAAGGCCAGTTGGCTCAGGAGGGCGTAATCAAGGGACCTGGGGTAGACCTGGCCCGTGGAATCGAGAACGTGCTCAAACCCCAAACTTTGGGCCACCATTGTCTCCAGCATGTGAACTTTTTCAGGACTTCCCAGCAGGGTGAGCATGTCGAACTGGGTGCCTACCGGACCTTTGATGCCCCTAAGGGGATAAGCGTTTAAGAAACTTTCAAAACCCGTCATATGGGTGAGCAGTTCTTCAGCCCACATGGAAAACCGTCGTCCCAGCAGGGTGGGTTGTGCGGCCTGGTGGTGTGTTCGGGCCGTCAGAACTATTCCTTTGTATTTCGAAGCGCAATCCAGCATATGCCTCAGGACGGACACATAGCGGCCCAGGATGATCCGGGAGGCCTTCTTGAACTGCATCTGCTCCACATTGTCGGTGAGGTCCCGGCTGGTCATGCCTTTGTGAATATGCTCATCTTTCCCCGAAGCCTTGACAAATGCTTCGATTTTGGCTTTGACGTCGTGCTTGGTTTCAATCTCCCGCTGTTTGATGAAGTCCAGGTCAATGTCATTCCTGGCGGCTTCGTAACCCTCGATCACGTCGGAGGAAATGGAAAGTCCGAGCTCTTTCTGGGCCTTCATCACCGCAATCCAGAGGTCTCTTTCGGCCAGGATTCTTCCTTCTTCAGAAAAGATGCCATTGATTTCAGGGCCGGTATATCGTTGAGATAATACATTGATGTTCGACATTTTTTGTCCTTTGTGAGTTTAATGAAAACAAATTTCTTTCTTGACTAGGTCCGTTTGCCTGCTCTATCTTCCACCTGGATGGCGCTTCGCGCACAGCGATACAGTAAATAAATTCCAGCAATAGTCAAGTATTATGATACCATTTCCAAAGATTGATCCCAGTATTATCGAACTGGGCCCGTTTAAACTCAGGTGGTACGGGCTCATGTATGTCCTGGGGTTTCTGGCGGCCTATTTTCTGATCAGTGTGCAGAAGGGTGCGCGCCGTCTGGGCCTTCATGGGAAACTGTTGCAGGATCTGATTTTTTATATGGCCCTGGGGTTGGTAGCGGGGGCTCGCCTTGGGTATGTCCTGTTTTACCAGTTTGCAAATCTGGGGTACTATTTTCAACACCCCATAGAGATTATAGCCGTCTGGCACGGCGGGATGAGTTTCCATGGTGGCTTCATCGGTGTCGTGCTGGCTGCCATCCTGTTCTGCCGTGTTCACGGCTTGCCCTTTCTGCAGCTGGCGGATGTGGTCATTGTGACGGCGCCGGTGGGTCTTTTTTTCGGCCGAATGGGGAATTTCATTAATGGGGAACTCTACGGCCGGTCCACATCGGTTCCCTGGGCCATGGTTTTTCCCGCCAGCCCCGGCGTGCCGCGGCACCCGTCCCAGCTTTACGAGGCAGGACTTGAAGGTGTGGTTCTGTTTGTGGTTCTGTGGGTGCTTAAAGATCGCATCAAACGCCCCGGTGCTCTGGTGGCCTTGTTTCTGGCGGGATACGGCGCTATGCGCTTTGTGGTGGAATTTTTCAGGGAGCCGGACGCTCAAATCGGGCTGTTTCTGGGATTGTTTTCCATGGGGCAGTTCCTCTGCCTGGCCATGATCCTGGCGGCGGGTATTCTTTTCTTGCTGTTGCCGCGTAGCGGGAAATAGGGTGTTTTTAAGCCCGGTTTTCAATAGAAAGGACTTTACAATCGTCATTTGATTGGTGAAACTATCCGCGTTTAATGATACATTATTGCAAGAAAACTTTTTCGAGGAGAAAGTCAAGATGAAAAGAGTTTTTCTGGTGGTTCTTTTGATGGGGTTTTTTTTCGTGGGGAATTCGGCCTTTGCTGAGGGAAAAAGCGTGGGCGAAAGCGCGAAAGACGCAGGTAAATGCGTTTCAAACAGTGCGAAAGAAGTGGGCAGCGACATTAAGAAAGGTTCCCGGGAGTTTGGGAAAGACGTGAAGGAAGGGGCTCAGCAGGTCGGCAGGGATGCTTCAGCCATGGGTAAGGAAGTGGGGGAAGGTTTTAAGAAAGGCGGAAAGGCAGTGGGAGAAGGTTTCAAAAAAGCTGCAGAGGATGTGGGTAAAGGATTCAAGGAAGGGGCCAAAGGCGCCGGGAAATAGAATGTTTAATACTCTGGTCGTTGTTTGATTAAGGAGAGCCGATTTGCGTTCGGACATACTGAAAAATGATATTGAGACGTTGCCTCACCGGGCCCTGCTGATGTCCGCCGGGCTGAAAAAGCAGGATTTTGAGCCGGGTAAACCCTTTGTGGGTGTGGCAAACAGCTACAATAATATTATCCCCGGTCATATTCACCTCAATGCATTGACCGAAGCCGTTAAAGAAGGCATTCGGGATGCGGGTGGCGTGCCGCTGGAGTGGGGGGTTCCCGGTGTCTGTGACGGGATCGCCATGTACGTGGAGATGAGGCTGAGCCTTCCCAGCCGGGAGCATATTGCGGACAATATTGAAATCATGGTGCTGTCGCACTCCCTGGATGGATGGGTGGGTGTCACTGCCTGCGACAAAATCACCCCCGGCATGCTCATGGCGGCCGGCCGTCTGGACCTTCCGGCGGTGATTCTCACCGGCGGACCCATGAAAGCCAATATCGTTAACGGTGAAAAACACCATCCCATCGAAGGGTTCGGTCTGGTGGGTCAGGTGAAAGGCGGCAGGATGACCGCCGCCGAGGCGGAAAGCATGCTCCCGAAAATGATTTGTGGGGCCGGTTCCTGCGTGGGTCTCTACACGGCCAATACCATGGCGGTGGTCTCTGAAGTGCTGGGCATGTCGGTGACCGGATGCGCCACAACCCCGGCTTTGGATCCCCTGAAAAAAGAGCAGGCCTATGAATCGGGAAAGCGTGTTGTTGAACTGATCAAAAAAGACATCCGGCCCCGTCAGATCATGACCGGCGGGGCTTTTGAAAATGCCATTCGGGCCGATATGGCCATGGGTGGGTCTACCAACGCGGTCCTGCACATCCCCGCAGTGGCGGGAGAGGCCGGGATTTCGGTTGATCTGGAAATGTTTGATCGCATTGCCCGGGAAACCCCCCATATCTGCGCCATTATTCCCGCCGGTACCCATGAAATGGCCGAGATACACCACGCGGGCGGGGTGCCGGCCGTCCTGAACCGATTGGCCCATCTGATTAGGGATTCGGATACGGTCAGCGATCGATCCATTTTCGAGATCGCCGCGAGAGGGAAGGCACTGGATGAGGACGTTATTAGGCCCCTTGAAAACCCCTATCATCCCCAGGGGGGCATTGCCGTACTGAAAGGCAACATCGCCGCGAGCGCGATTATCAAGCAGACGGCGGTGGATGATAATATGCAGGTACACAAGGGACCTGCAAAGGTGTTCTATGCGGAAAAGGATCTTCTCGATGCCATTGAAGAGCGTAGAATCGCTGAAGGGGATGTGCTTGTACTGCCCTTTCAGGGTCCTTGCGGCGCCCCGGGTATGCCCGAAATGTTGACCCCCACCGATGCCATAAAAGGCGCCGGGTACAGTCAAGTGGCGCTGATTACGGATGGACGATTTTCAGGGGCCACCAGCGGTCCTTGCGTCGGCCATATTGAGATGGAAGCATTTAACGGTGGGCCAATCGGTGCCATAGCGGATGGTGATATGATAGAGATCGACATTCCCAACAGGCGTCTGAACGTTCAATTGAGCGATGCCGAGATTGAAGAACGGCTGAAACATGTCCAGCCTCCGGAAAGGGAGCTTACACCGTTGCTCAGGCAATACAGAGATAAATTCAGGGGCATCAACTGTTATGGGCAACCGTGAGTGGTGGGAAATGGAAACAGGCATAATACAAAAGATCTCTTCTCGTTAAAACGGAGATAATTATGAAAGTCAATAAGGTCGATCACATCTGTGTTGCGGTAAAAGATCTGGATGCAGCAAAAAAGGTCTGGGAGTCCTTTCTTGGGAAGACGGGTCCGGACGATGCCTATATTGACGAATCCGAGAAGATCAAGGTGGCCCGTTATATGGTGGGGGAAGTGGGTTTTGAGCTGATGGAATCCACCACACCGGATGGTGATGTGGCCAGATATATTGAGAAAAACGGTGAAGGCGTGATGCTTTTAAGCTTCAACGTGGACAACACGCGGGAATCGGTACAAGAACTGAAATCAAAGGATTACCCGATCATTCCCGATTCCAAGGGTAAACTTTCAAGGCCTTTTCGCGACTGCGAATTCGCATTTATCCACCCCAGAAAGCTCAACGGTGTACTGACCGAAATCATCGATTACAAGTGGGACGGATTGAAGAAGTGAGGTGGTCCTCCAATCCGCCAAATTAAGGAGATGGCCCATTCCGAATTCCCGGATATCCCCTCTCGTTCCTACGCTCCGCGTGGGAACGAAGGAGTGTGGTGCGTAAAGACGAGGATGCTTTCCACTCCCGCTTTCGCGGGAATGAAGAAAGTGGGTGCTTTTTGACTTTTTACGAGTGCACTAACCTTTGATCGAATCTAAACGGCGCAGCCTCTTTGATAGCTACCTTTTTAAAGTCCGGGTGGCCGGGGTTGAGGACGTAGTTACATTCAGTCGGAATAATGGTGCTTGGTACTTTTAAAACCGCTGAGATTTGATCAAAATACCATTTTTTACCTGTTTCTTTTAGCCTTATTGGCGGGGGATCGGCCCGCCAGTCTTTCGGCAGTCTGAGGATATCGTTTACATCGACAACCAAGGCCTCAGGGAAATTCACCTTGATGCTTACGTAATCTCTTAAAACCTGATAAGAAGCTGCATGAACGATGATTTCAAGGGCGGCCAGAGCCAGGGAGTCGGATACGTAGGCCACGCCTATACCCTTATAATTCCACCGCCCGCCGTAGCGCCTTGAACCTGTACCGGTGAAAGCTTCATCGACTTTGCGTTTATGCACCAATCGCCAGGCCGTTAACATTAGCAAACTACTCCGTATTCAATCCGGCCTAACATATCTTCAACTTCTCTGGCCCCCGGCTCTGTATCGGAAAACTCAAGGGGGGTTTTGCCACCCAGACCTTTTACCGGTAAATGAAACCACTGACGTGCCAAATCCTCGTCGCCATAAACTTCAATTGCTCTTTCGTACAGGCCGGCAAGGCGCAACACACGTTCTGATTCATCTGTTTTCAGACGACCCTCTTTTTTCCTGCGGGTCAACGTCCGTTGCGGAATATTCACAGTGATTGCCAGACTCTTTTCAGGCACGCCCAATATCGTACTCAACCGGCTGAAAGACGAAACCGGCAGTCCCCGCTTGAGAAGCGAAATCAGCCCCTTTACGTTTTCGGTTTGAACACCTATTGATTGACCATACATTTTAAACTCCTACGCTCAAGTAATTAAACGGCCACCTTGCTCATTATCATAGCCACATGGCCGCTTATTGTCAAGCAATTGAATTTCTGCAGCAATACCTTTCTTCATAAGCGTTCACAGGGTGCAGTCGTCAAGGTGCGGAAAAATCACCTTTGAAGCCAACCAGCGTCATCAGGTCATTCTATCTTGAGTCTCTTTATTTCAACCTCCATCACCCCTGCCTTCTTTTTCTAAGGAAAACGGGAAGCGCCAGCTTGGTCGAGCACCCGCCTGACCGTCTCTGCCAGGTCTTTCCTGATCAGGGGCTTCATGGCAAAGGCCTTGATCCCTATCTCATGGGCCTTTTCTTTTGAAATGATATGGCTGAACCCGGTACAGAGGATGATGGGGAGTTCCGGCCGGATCTTCATAAACTCCCGTGAGAGCTGCTCTCCCGTCATGTTGGGCATGCTCATGTCCGTAATCACCAGATTGAAAAAGTCCGGTTCTAACTTGAAGAGTTCCAGTGCTTCCGTGCTATTGGTCTTG
>CAYPQJ010000163.1:0-10082 GCA_964412835.1 uncultured Desulfobacteraceae bacterium
ATACCTTTACCCAGCCTGCTATTCGTGGTCAAAAGCCACAAGAGATTTACTCGTTATAAGATATCAGGCGCCGTACCCTATATCCGAGGTCCTTTTACGAAGGCCACAAGGAAACTTACACGGTCACCTGAATTCAATGGGTTTTTATTCCAAATTGGACAATTGAATCATACGGTTTTTAAAAAAAGCTCTTTAGCAATTTTTGATGCTTCTGGTTACAGGGATTCTCAAGCCGCTTTCTGGAAATTCAATTCATAAGGTACGTGGTCAAGAAGCATTCTTCGGATGCGGCCGCTGAGGTTTCTGGCGACTGCAATAACGGCCCTTTTACCGCCTCGTCTCTCCTTGATTCTCTGATATTTCCGTTTCATTTCTGGATCTTTTCCAATTAAAATCCATGACGATTCAACGAGTGTAGTCCTTGCCCGTTTATTACCGGCATGCGTAATGTGCCCC
This sequence comes from uncultured Desulfobacteraceae bacterium, assembly GCA_964412835.1. Lineage (GTDB taxonomy): Bacteria > Desulfobacterota > DSM-4660 > Desulfatiglandales > Desulfatiglandaceae > NaphS2. Next base: position 457 of record CAYPQJ010000163.1, read on the forward strand.
ATGCGAATATGTTCCCCACTGGAATATTGTGAGGGGGTCAAACCAAGATAAGCTGCAAGCTCATCAGCGGTTTTGAAACGGGTGATATCTTGAAGCTCAACGAGAATCTCCATGGCACTCAAAATACCGATGCCAGGGATGCTCTCCAGCAATTCTACCCGTTTTGCATATTTCTCTTCCTTAGCCAGTTCAAGAACATCTTTCGTGATTTTTTTCTTTTCCGCACTGAGGTAATTGAAAAGATCCACCAGAGCCTTCAGCGATCTGTTGAGGGGTTCATAACCGAGATCAAGAACCAGCAGCCAATTCATGCTGCTTTCGTTGTTGGCGATCAGAATGTTTTTTTTGGGCATGGGGGTTATTTTCGAGAAATTGGATTCAGGATTTTTTTGACCGGATATATGTATGCTACTGTGATTATATGAAAAATGTCAAGGATAGAAAAGACGGGTTGAATCATCTATTGCGGCGGGGGTGATTTTTAGAGCGAAGGTTTGATGGGGGATACCATATAGGCGGACAGTGATGTCAGTATCTCCTGCGGTCCGCAGCCGCTATCCCCTATCATGTTTGGGGCACTGCGTTTTTGGTCATTCGGAGATAGCCAAAAACAGACCTTACATTTTGTGTGAGCTGGCGCATTTTCAAAGAGCACTGAGAACGCCTTTTGCTTTGATGATCACGATTGCGAATCTGACATAACTGCTATGTATTTCAGATTTTTGAATGCAAAGAATGCGTGTAATATCAAAAACATATGTCAGATTTAAAACCCCCAAAACTTGAATATATTTACAGCTTTTTGACGTGCTGAAATCATTCTATATTGTCAAGATAGTCCCAGAAAAATGTGAACAATTGATCTGGCAGTCTTGCGGAATTCTGACCTCTATGCTAACGCAAAGGATAACAAAGAATTTACACCAACCTAACGGAATGCTAACATTTCAGTATTAGATTGAATCTCTAAAATAATTTCATATGCGAGCTAGACGATGCCCAAAGAACGAATTCTTGTGGTGGATGACGAAGAAGACATACTGGAGTTGGTGAGATTTAATCTCTCAAAAGAAGGATATCAGGCTATTTGCGCCGAGACCGGGGAAAGGGCTGTGGAAATTGCTCGCTCCGAAATGCCTGATCTGGTGGTGCTGGACCTTATGCTTCCCGGCATGGACGGTCTTGAGGTGACGAAATTCCTCAAAAAAGACCTGGAAACACAACATATTCCCATTGTCATGTTGACCGCCAAAGGCGAAGAATCCGATATTGTAACAGGTCTTGAGCTGGGTGCGGATGATTACGTCACCAAACCTTTCAGTCCGAAAATTTTATTGGCCAGGGTAAAGGCGGTCCTTCGAAGAAAAGCGGCAGATACTTCGGACCGATCAGAAGTGGTTAGTATCCACAATCTGGTCATCCATCCGGGCCGTCGCGAGGTCCGGGTTGACGGAAAGCCGGTGGATTTGACCTTTACCGAATTTGGTGTACTGAGCTACCTGGTTCGAAGACCCGGCTGGGTGTTCACCCGTACCCAGATCGTCGATGCGGTTCGGGGGAGTGATTATTTTGTTACGGACCGTTCCGTGGACGTACAAATTGTGGGTCTGAGGAAAAAACTGGGATCTGCCGGTCAATATATTGAAACGGTGCGCGGCGTTGGGTATCGATTCAAGGAGAAATAGTTCATGGCATTCAAAAAGAAGTTATTCTGGCAGCTTTTTCCTTCATATCTGCTGATCACCATCATCTCCCTCGTTGCCGTGGCCTGGTATGCCTCAAGCGCCATCAGAGACTTTTATATTGACCAGACCGCTTCTGAACTGGAAGCGCGGGCGCGCCTTTTCGAAGGGAATATTGCAGAGCATATGGATCCTTTGAATGTAAAGGCCATTGACATGCTGGCCAAAAAAGCCGGTAAGCGTTCCTCGACCCGTTTTACCGTCATACTCCCTTCAGGTCTTGTGGCCGGAGATTCCAATGAAGACCCCACCGCCATGGACAACCATGCGGATCGCCCCGAGTTCCTGGGTGCTCTGAAGGAAGATCGCGGCGCGTCCCTGAGACACAGCATTACCCTCAAAAAAGATTTCATGTATGTGGCCGTTCCCATGAAAAAGGGGTCCCAAACCATCGCTGTAGTCAGGGCCTCAATCCCCATAAACGCCGTTGACAAAGCGCTGAAATCGATCCAGTTGAAGATCTTGTTCGCGGGGTTGGTGATGGCGCTTTTTTCAGCAATTCTCAGCCTTATGGTATCACGCCGCATTACGCAACCCATCGGGCAAATCAGGAAATGGGCCGAATCCATTGCCAAGGGGGCTGGATCTATGAAAAAAGGGCAGCCCAAACCGTCCGTGCATTCATCTGAAGAGATCGAAGGCCTTTGTGAATCATTGAGCCGGATGGCGGAAGAGCTTCGCCAACGGATAGAACAGATGAGCCGCCAGCAAAATGAAATGAAAGCAGTATTTTCGAGCATGACCGAAGGGGTGATCGCTTTTGACATGGAGGAACATGTCCTCGATATGAACCAGGCGGCGGCAGGAATCTTGAAATGTGATCTCGACACCGCCCGGGGCAGAAACATTCAAGAAGTGGTCCGGAACACCGCCTTACACAAGTTTGTCAGAGATACCCTGCTGGCCCAGGACACCATCGAAGAGGATATCCCGACGACACCGGATGGGGAGGGGCTACTGAACGGTCACGGCACCATCCTTCGTAACGAAAGCGGGCACCAGATCGGGGCGCTTGTCGTTTTAAATGATGTCACGCGTCTTCGCCGCCTTGAGAACATTCGGCGGGATTTCGTCTCTAACGTTTCCCATGAAATTAAAACCCCCATTACCGCCATCAAGGGGTTTGTCGAAACGCTCCGTGACGGCACTGTAGAAAACGCTGAAGATACAGCGCGTTTCTTAGGCATCATCGAAAAGCATGTGGACCGCCTTGAAGCGATCATCGAGGATCTTCTCAACCTGTCCAAAATCGAGCAGGAATCGGAACAGGATGGAATTTCCCTTGTTGAGAGCCGGATGTGTGACATCCTACAAAATGCACTGCAAGTCTGTCATGTGGCAATTGCCGATAAAAAAATAGAGCTTGAGACGTCCTGTACCGATTCCATTAAAGCAAATGTTGACCCAACGCTGCTGGAACAGGCGATCGTGAATCTTCTGGATAATGCCGTTAAATACAGTGCTGATGAGGGAACCATTCGGTTGCAGGTTTCAGAAGAGAAGGAGTTCGTTATCATTGCCGTTCAGGACCACGGGTGCGGCATCAGTAAAAAACACCTTCCCCGGCTTTTCGAACGTTTCTACCGCGTTGACAAAGCCAGAAGCCGGCAAATGGGGGGAACCGGTCTGGGGCTGGCCATTGTCAAACATATTGCTCAGGCGCATGGGGGTGATATCTCCGTTGAAAGCGCCCCAGGAAAAGGGAGCACCTTTTCAATACAACTCCCTGCGAAAAGTGAAATGTGAAACACGTCAGCGGGGCATCATCGCTTTTTTGTGTTTGTGCCTGAAGATCTCGCCTTCGATCATATAAATCACTTCCTCAGCAATATTGGTGGCATGATCCGCAATCCGTTCCAGGTGGCGCCCGATCAACAGCAGGTTGAGCAGGTAGGCCACCCGCTCCGGCTGCTCTTTGATCGCTTTCTTGACTTCATCATAGATCGTGCGATTCATGTCATCCACCTCATCGTCGTCAAGGCACACCTTATACGCCAGATCCACATCCTGGTTTACCAAGGCATCCAGGCTGCTTTTGAGCATGGCTTCCGCTTTTTCGGCCATGGCCGTAAAATCGAAGGGGAATGATAGGGGCATTCGCTGCGAAATGTTTTCAACCCGCTCGGCGATATTAACCGCCTCATCGCCCACCCGCTCCAGGTCGTTGTTGATCTTGATGACGATGTTGATAAACCGCAAATCCACAGCAACCGGTTGATGGAGCGCAATAATTTTCAGGCATTCTTCTTCCACTTCCACTTCAGCTTGATCAATATCTTTGTCCGATTCGATGATCTGCCGCGCAAGAACCCCGTCCTTTGTCTCGAGGGCTCTGATGGTCATGCGCACCCGCTCCTCGGCCAGTGTCCCCAGAGACAGTATCCGTTTTTTCAAATTCGAAAGTTCTTTTTCCAAATGCCGTTTCATAAGAATCTCCTTCTAACTATTGTGCTCAGTGTCTGTCTAGCCGAACCGGCCGGTAATATAATCCGAAGTCTGCTGCAGTTTCGGCCGGGTGAAAAGGGTCTCGGTCAGATCCGACTCGATCAACTTGCCCAGATAGAAGAAAGCAGTCACATCCGATACCCTGGCGGCCTGCTGCATGTTATGGGTCACAATAATAATGGTGTAGTTCTCTTTCAGCTCGTGGATCAGTTCTTCGATCTTCTGAGTGGCAATGGGATCCAGAGCCGATGCGGGCTCATCCATGAGCAGGATCTCCGGTTCCACAGCGAGCGCGCGGGCGATGCAAAGCCGTTGCTGCTGTCCGCCGGACAGGCCCAGGGCGGAATCGTTAAGCCGGTCTTTGACCTCTTCCCACAAAGCCGCCTGCTTCAAGCTCATCTCCACCCTGTCACGGAGAATCCCCTTGTCTTTTATGCCGTTGACCCGCAGGCCATAGGCGACGTTTTCAAACATCGTCTTTGGAAAAGGGTTGGGTTTTTGAAAGACCATGCCCACATGACGGCGCAGGGTGACCACGTCCACACCCGGGTCATAGATATCCTGACCATCGAGCATCACCTTGCCATCAGCCCTGCTAAGGGGAATCAGATCATTCATTCTGTTGAGGCAGCGCAACAGGGTGCTTTTTCCACAGCCCGAGGGGCCGATAAGGGCCGTCACCTGTTTTTCATAAAAATCAAGTGAAATCCCATGAAGAGCGTGAAAATCATCATAATAAAAGTCAAGATCCTGCGCGGACATCTTGGGTGAATTTTCCATAAGGTAGCTATTTCCAGTCCATTATCGCTTTTTTCTGAGCCGCGATCGGTAAATAATGGCAATAAGGTTTAACCCTAAGACGAGAACAATCAGCACCAGGGCCGTTCCATATTGAAGGGGCCGCGTGGCTTCGATATCCGTGCCGGCTGTTGCCAGCACATAGATATGATAGGGCAGCGCCATGATTTCATCAAATATGGATGTGGGCAGCGACGGTGTGTAAAACACCGCTGCGGTGAACATGATGGGGGCGGTTTCTCCGGCCGCCCGGCTTATCCCCAGTATCGTGCCGGTAAGAACCCCGGGAAGAGCCGCCGGCAGCACCACCCGGTAAATGGTCTGCCATTTGGTGGCACCGAGACCCAGGGAAGCCTCCCGATAGGTGTCCGGAACGGCTCTCAAAGCCTCTTCCGTGGAACCGATAATCACCGGCAGGGTCATGGCACCCAGGGTCAAAGAGCCGGCCAGGATACTCACGCCCATTTCAAGATATACCACAAAAAAGGCCAAACCAAATAATCCGAACACCACTGAAGGGACCCCGGCCAGGTTATTGATTCCCAGACGAATGACCCGCACCATGCGACCCTGACGTGCATACTCATTCAGATAGATGGCGGATGCCACACCGATGGGCAGGGCCACGATAATGGCGCCAATGCTGAGACAGAGTGTCCCGACGATACACGGAAGGATTCCCCCTTTGGTCATGGAATCAATGGGCGGCTGGCTGAGAAACGTCCAGTTGATGGCACGCCATCCCTTTGCCACCAGGAAATAGACCACGATCAGAAGGGCTGCCCCGTTGATGGCCGCGGAAAGCTTGAAAAGGCCAAACATTCCCCCTTGAATGAAACGCCTGCGAAATGTCACACCCTCTTTATGATTGATTCCGTTCATCCTTGTTATCCATTTTCAATTGCCGGTTCACGGTTAACAGTTACGGTCTATAAAATTACTTCCTTTTCCTGACCGGAAACCGACAACTTTAAACCGGCAACATTTTTCTATAACGTCGCTGCCCCTACCTGTCGATAGCGGTGTGAAATCTGTTCGGCAATCACATTAAATGCTAGGGTAAACAAAAACAAAATAATGGCGGTAGCAAAAAGAGCATAATAGTGTTCGCTCTGAAAAGGGGCTTCCGCCATCTCGGCCGCAATGCTGGCCGGCATGGGCCTTACCGGGTCAAACAGCGATGTGGGGATCATGGCAGCCCCCCCTGCAACCATGAGCACCACCATCGTTTCGCCCATGGCCCTTGACATTCCCAGGATAACGGCCGTGCAGATTCCGGAAATGGACGCCGGAAAAATGACCCGGGCAATAGTCTCCCAGTGTGTGGCTCCCAGCGCCAGGGATGCCTCCTTGAGTTCACCGGGAACGCTGAAGATGGCATCTTCCGAAAGGCTGCAGATGGTGGGGATAGACATGAAGGCCAGCATCAGTGATGCATTAAAGAGATTCAGCCCCGTGGCAATATTCAAAAGGTCTTGTAGAACCGGCGCCACAATGACCATTCCGAAAAACCCGATCACCACGGACGGCAGGGCTGCCAGCAGTTCGACGATCGGTTTGACCCATTCTCGAATCCTTGCGGAAGCACCCTCTGCCAGATAAAAGGCCGCCAGCACACCCAGGGGAATCGAAATGGCAGATGAAACTACCGTCACCGCAACGGACGCCAAAATGAGGGCGAGGATTCCGAATTCAGCCGGATCGTCAGTGGGGTACCAGTATTTTCCGAAGACAAAGTCCGTCACCGACACTTCTTCGAAAATAGGAATGCCCTCTGCAAACAGAAAGAGGGCAATCAGAAAAAGGGTGGCGATAGAAGCTAAAGCCACCCCGAAAAAAACAAAACGGATAAGTTTCTCCCTGGTTTGACGGCTTTTTCCGGATGGTTTGTTTTTTTTCATACGACGATCCTTAACCAGCAAATTTAATCAACTGCAGGTGCGGCAGACGTTAACGGTTCACACTTTATGAAGCGGTTCCCCGCGAAATTCAAAAGCCATTCCACGGGGTCGCTTTCATAAGTGATTCATGATTTAATACAGCGGAACATAACCTGCTTCGGCAACGTATTTCTGCCCTTTTTCAGGATTTATCACAAAGTTGATGAAATTGAGCACATCCCCTTTGGGCCATCCCGGTGTAAACATGAACAGGGGCCGGCTGATGGGATACGTTCCGTTTAAGGTTGTGGCGGCAGATCCCACGATCCGGTTAACCATCAGCCCTTTGACATCTTTGCTCATATATCCGATACCGATATAACCGATGGCGTTTTTGTTTTTGGCGACCGCCTGACTCACGGCGCCATTGGATGCCTGAAGGAGGGCTCCCGGGTATACCCGCTCCTTTTTCATGACTTTCTTGTGCCAGACCTCATAGGTGCCCGAAGAGGTGTCCCTGGAAATCACCACAACGACTCGGTCGGGGCCTCCGATCTCTTTCCAGTTTTTGACTTTTCCCATGTAGATGTCTTTCAGCTGCGCCATAGTAATATTCACGACGGTGTTGCTGGGATGAACCACCGGCACTATACAGTCATAGGCCACGGCAAAGGGAACCGGATAGATGCCCTTTTTGACGGCCCGACTGACTTCCTTTCCCTTAATGAACCGCGAACTGTCTGCAATATCCGTTGAACCGTCGATGAGGGCCTTCATGCCATTTCCGGAACCGCCGCCTGAGATGGATATTTTGATGTCGGGGTTCTGTTTCATATAGGCTTCAGAAACCTTCTGTGCAATGGGGAGTAATGTGGTGGAGCCTTTGATCACAATGCTCCCCGCCCAGGACATATTTGACGTAAAAAGAACTGTTACAAGAAAAGCCAGAACTGCAATACCTTTGATTTTCATTTTTTCCTCCAAAATTTTTCGGTTTTCAAATTGAGCCGTACTGAGATCTTCAATCGCATTTGGGACTCAACATAGGTTTCAATTGTTAGATTTATGTTAGATTTATGTTAGGGATCCATTAATATTTCATTAGCCGCTTTATTCAACACCCTCTTTCCTCACGTTAACAGATGGTCATCTCCGACGAGAAAATGGGCGCGATTTCGCATTGCCTCGCGGAGAATCGAAGTTATATGGCGCAAGTGCTGTTTGATTGGTTTGATGAGGTCCTGGCTGAGGAAGGGAAATGAAGTTCGCTCAGACCAACTGACGGCAGGCGAAAACGATAGGTTCCTCCCCTCTGGAAAGGAATGGGGGATGGTCATAGGAAGATAAGATAAGTAAATTCAGAATTATGGATTCTGAGAAGAGGGTTAGTTATTTATGGTCGTTCCTGCCTCCTTTACAAAAAAGAAAGGCAAAGACGCGGAAGAAGGCCTAACCTTCTTCTTGCAGCGGAGCGCAAAGAAACGCGCCCGTTGAAGAGCGCCGTTAGACTGTAATATCCAACGTACAATGGATTTTGGTGAATCTGATATACCTGCTATTTCAGACCACTAAACCATATAAACCATTTTAATATCGTTTTAATACGTCAAGTTTTTTTGGGCGTCAACTGCTCCCAATATGTCAGTCATGTCAGCTTGCCGCAAAACCTTTACATCCAGTTTGCAGCGCATGTTTCTTTGATTTTGGATATTCTCTGCAGTGCCTTGGCTTTGTGTCATGGATTTTACAAATGTGCTTATTTTTCTTCGGAAGCTTCCGTAGCCAAGGACATCTGTCGACATCTCTATGAGTTCTGGGGCTTATCCAAAGATCTCCTGCCACGATGTATTCCAATATATCCAATCGCCCTTCTTCTTTCCATCTGAGAATATCCTCTTCATATGCGCTTGCGCAGTATGAATCGTTTAGGTTCAGGCAGCAATGGCCACACTGTATACACCTAAAATTCTCCATTTCTGTTTCAACCCAGATTCCGGCATCGCCAAGCGGGCCTGGGCCAACGTAAGCCTTAACGCCCATTACCATGCGATAGATTTTGCAGATTTCCTGCGGGCCTGGATGCTCGAAGTTGAAGGCTTGGGCAAGCAATTCGACAAAATCTTGTAAACTATAGAATACCCTTTCTTCCAGAACACTGGGCTTATACCAAATACCGAGGTATTCTATCCCAAACGGAGGGCATTCCTTTTCGCCAGCGACAGCTTCCCCTCCAGCAATAAAGGCGTATACCTCAGCAAATAAATGATTCTGGTTGGCATCAACCTGGAAATCATTCAGAATTTCATCTATTGCCTGGTCAAAGCTTAGAAACTTTTTGTTCTTCTTATTCATTGTCGTAAGGCTTCTTATTAGAAAGTGTTTGTTCAGTATGTGCTCTTAAGCCAAGCCAGACTCAGGCAAACATGCGATCCACCAAGCCCGCATTCTGGGATAGCCAAAAATTGAACCTCATTGAAGAAGAACAGTATTTATATTACTTCAGTCCAGCCTTTCGCAACGCTTCAATTAAATTTCACAGATCTGAGGGCAGTTACCGATACGTAAGTTGTATCTCAAAATTTTGGTGGGGCTGACACTTTGGGTTTTTTATTGGAAACCCAACATATTTGCAGACCTCGTTATTTACATCCATTTTGAGGGGCAAAAAATAGACGTTTGCCGTATCAAAATATTGGTTCATCCGATTAAAGCGTACTTTGTCTGGTGAAGGGCCATTATTTTGAGTTTGAAAAAATCCATA
>CAYPQJ010000164.1:0-10039 GCA_964412835.1 uncultured Desulfobacteraceae bacterium
TACATTGTTCGGAATGATGTATTTGCAGGGAGACGTGGCAGCAAGCGAGTAGCTGGCGTACTTCGGGTCTGAGGAAATACCCCCGGTGCCTGCTGTGCAGTCTTTGTAATTGTCAGCAGAGCTGTCCCCATTGTTCCACACATCGTTGTATGCAACGTTGGTGAGGTTAGCTGAGATGTTATTGATGCCGGCCTCACCGAAGTTGGTGATGATATTGTACTTGATAATAGGGGAAGAGGACCCGTTAACACCTTTTTTTGTGACGACACCACTGAGTGTCCCGCCGTCGATGGTATTATGATAGATTTCCGGGTTGGCGAACGGATCCTCTGCTGGAACGGTAGCGGGGTGTTCGGCTAGTGAGTAAATCCCGTATGACATGGCCCCCGATGTCGTTTCGTAGATCACGTTGTTTTTGATAGTGGGAGAGGAATCGTCACCGTCATGGATCGCTTCTACCCGTATGCCGCAACCATTGTCGTAGATGAGGTTCCGGCTGATTTCCGGGCTGCATTGCGCACGTATGCCGTATTGTGGGTTGCTATATACTTTATTCCTCGTGACAACCACATTGCTGCTCCAGGTTACATCGATCCCGTGGGTGGTGTTCAGGTAAATTTCGCAATCTCGAACCAGGCTTCCGTCGGAATGATCTATCCGTATTCCCCAGTCATTGCCATAGATTTTGCACCTCCTGATTTTATTATTGTCGGCATCTGCAGAAATCAGGATGCCTTCTTCGTCTGTATCAGAAAAACCGGTGATATAAAGGTTTTCGATGGTCACATTGGAACCGGTGATTTCAAGGCCTTTGGTCCAGGTTTGGGCGTTTGTTCCATCAATGATCGGTCCGCTGCCGCTTTCTCCCTTAATTGTTACATCGCTCTGGCTGAGAACCATTTCTTCGTCCACTTCGTACGTAGAGCCGGAAACGTAGTATGTCCCCAGGGCCACATGCAGGACATAGGTTCCGGCGCCTCCCCCGTTTATCCGGGAAATGGCATGGTGAAGGGTCTTCCAGGGGTGGTCGGCGCTCCCGTCATTGGAATCGCTGCCGCCGGCAATGGTCACATAATAGGTCCAGGGAGCGATGTTTAGGTTGTCCGCATAGGCCATATGGAAGGCGCTGTTTCCCCCGGCCTGGGTGAAGTTGCCGCCGACATAAAGTCTGTCCCCGGACGGGGCCAGGACATTCACGAAATCGTTCACGCCCGAACCCAGGGCGGTCCAGCTAATGCCGTTCCATATGGCGATGTTGTTGGCAGGGACGCCCCCCGCATAGGTGAACTGCCCTCCCACATAGAGATTCCCGACGCCGTCAATGGCCAGGGCGTATACGCCTTCGCTCGAACCGCTGTTCACTCCCGAGCCCAGAGCGGACCAGTTGCTGCCGTCCCATTTGGCCACACGGTTAGCCGTGACACCGCCGGCTGTAGTGAAATAGCCGCCTGCGTAGAGATTATCGCTTGCGTCCACGGCCAGGATTTTGACAGTACTATTAACGCCGTCCCCCAGAGCGGACCAGTTGCTGCCGTCCCATTTGGCCACACGGTTAGCCGTGACACCGCCGGCTGTAGTGAAATAGCCGCCTGCGTAGAGATTACCGCTTCCATCCATGACAATGGAATCGACAATGACAAGATCTCCCACGCCCGAACCCAGGGCGGACCACGCGCTGCCGTTCCATTTGGCCACGCCACTGGCGCTCACGCCGCCTGCCGTGGTGAAACTTCCCCCGACATATAGATTGCCGTCGCCATCCATTGCCATTGCATTGACAAGATCGTTTGTGCCCGAACCCAGGGCGGACCAGTTGCCGGCACTCCATTTGGCGATATGGTTTGCACTCTCCCCCTCGCCGACCACGGTAAACGATCCGCAAAGATAAAGATCAGACCCATCGACCAGCAGGCCGATGACAGTATTGTTGGCGCCGTAGACTCCCACCGGATACCAGTGGTTGCCGTCCCATCGGGCAATGTGATCGCCCGGCGCATGATTGTTTTCGGTGAAGCTCCCACCCACATAGACATCTCCGTCCATGACGGCCACGGCATGGATTTGTTCGTCCGGCCCCGAATCGAAACCCATGCCATACCAATCCGCGTCACTGAAGGTGGGATCAATGCGTATGGGGTAGACGGCGTCGGCATCGGCCACCACAACGGCCAGGGTTCGAGGCGATTCCACCACGATTCGGGCCGGGAGTTGGCGGTTTCGGGCGTCCAGGACGCGCAGCCGATGGTAGGACAATTGGCGCCGGGAGTCTTGCAGAATCAGTGTTGCGCCCCGGTCGGATGGTCGGGCTGTTGCGCCTACTACAGAGAGTTCCACCCGCAGATCGCCGTTCCCTGGGGGCGGCTCGGCAATGACCAAGTCCTGGCGCACCCCATCCACACTCACGGTGTATTCCTCGACAAGGCCGCTGCGCACAAACCGGATGAGGTCTTTCTCCACTTCCACGCGGCCGGACCTCTCCAGGGCCGCGATGCGCCCCTTTTGCCGGCCCAGGCCCGTGGCCAAAACGGAAAATCGGGTCTGCGGGTCATCCTTGACTGTGGACCAGAGCTGCAGCCCATGTTCCCCAACCTCGCCTGCCAGACGCTGAAACATGGATTCCAGGCAAGCACCGGATTTCGAAGCCTGGATGGACGTGCCCCGGCCCTGGGACTGCATGGAAGCCTGTGCTCCAAGCTCGGACCATGGAATGGGGGTGGGGTTTGTATCGGACCGGGACGAGCCCATGGTAAATGCCGGATTGAGTTGCTTAACAACTGCCTTGCCAATATCCGTGTCGGCCCAGATCAAATTGGGCAGAAAAAGGATGCCCAACACAATTCCCCGAATAATAATCCCTGTTTTCAGAAAGTCTGGTCTCATGTCATGCCTCCTTGGCAGCTTGGATGAGAATGCTGAAAGAATCGACCACAACAATATTAAGAAAAATGAAAAGATGAGAAAGGAAGATTTCCCTAAAAAAGGTTCTCTTGATTTGCACATTCGAATTATCGCCTACACAACAAAGAGGGTACATATCTAAATGTAGTGTCTTTAAAGCATAATATCATCGGTTGAAATGGTACGTATAATATGAAGTGGTACATGATTTCAAGCGCTTTTCAAAAAGGTAGGGGCTAAATGGGTTAATGTAAAAAGCGGAACCGCCTTACTCCACATATACTTCGACTGAGTCCAGCCAGGTTGCGTCAGGTTTTCCGTCCATATCATAAGTGTAAACCCCGTCTGTCACATCTATATGCTAAGTCTCAGAATAATTGACTCAGAAAGTCTTAAAATAAGTTAACCTGCCACCCGCTAACCCGCCATCCTGTTGACTTTTCACCGGATATAGCGTTAGCCCATTGATTAAATATTGGTTTCCATCCCTTCGCATTTGACCGGGTGTACAATAAAGGTTGTTGGAGAGAATGACAAATTTGGAGAAAGTGTAGGTCATCCTGCTCTTCCCCTTGTTCCCACCTTGGAGCATGGGAACCAGGTGGAACATGCATTCTGGCCTTGGCTAGCTAACCGGAGGTCTCGGCGGCCCTGGCAGGGTAGTGGTTGTAGTAGTGGTAGGGCTAGTGGTCGTTGTCGTGCTCGTCGTTGTGGTGGTGGTAGTCGTTGAACTGGAAGAGGTGGTTGATGTTGTGGAACTGGTAGAAGTGGTTGATGTTGTGGAACTGGTAGAGGTGGTTGAACTGGTCGTGGTTGTTGTGGTGGTAGTGGTCGTCGTTGTGGTTGTAGTCGTGGTGGTAGTGGTCGTCGTTGTGGTTGTAGTCGTGGTGGTAGTGGTTGTAGTCGTGGTCGTTGTAGTGGTGGTGGTGGTCGTTGTTGTGGTCGTGGTGGTGGTAGGTGCTGTTGTGGTGCTTGTGGTTGAGGACGCTGATAAGGTTCTCAATGGTGCCTGAGTGGTGGTGGTTGCATCGGGTATTGTGGTGGTGGGGGCGGTTGTTGTCGCTTCAGTGGTGGTGGGGGCGGTTGTAGTGGCCTCGGTTGTTGAAGGTTCAGTGGTGGTGGCCACGGTGGTGGTTGACTCTTCCGTCGTTTCCTCTACGGTTGTTTCCGTTGTCTTGGTTTCACCAAGGGATTTCTGAAGCTCCTGCATCTGTCCTTCGTTCAACAGGACGGGTTTTGAAGGCGGCAGGTTCTTAATGATATCAGTTGCCAGGCCTTTGGTCAGATTGACGTATTGAGATGGGTCGAATTGATTGCGGACATCCAGTGCCCCTTGAAAACATAAAACCTTGGTAATGGTCTGATCAACAACCCAGACCATGTAAACGGTGCCGCGAACACCGATAACGGCGGTGGGGGTTTTGACGTTAAAAGCCCTCTTTTTGAATTTCATCAGGTCTTTTGCAAAAACCTTGAATTTGCCGACCACGACGCGGAATTCGGCATTTCGTTCCTCTTTCTTGGCATCGAACTCAAATTCGTCCAGACGTAGATCAGCCTTTTGGCCCATGGTCATGTAGCTGCCGTCTTTGAAGACTAAGCGCAGCCTTGAATCCGGTCCGGTTTTGAGTCGGTCGTGTAGAAACAGCAGCATGCCCTGGGTCGCTTTCAGTGGTTTTGCAACGCCTTCCCTGGATACGGTTGCGGACCCTTTAATGCGTTTGATTTCACCGATCACATCGTTGGCAAGGGCGGATAAAGGGAGAAGGATTATCAGCAGCAGGATGAAAAAACAGAGCCCGTGCCTGGTTTTGTTATGGGCTGAGCCCAATGTCGGTATATTGTTCACCATGGTATTTTACCTTCCTGATGGCGGTTAATCATGATGTTCTTATGCATAAGAAAATTAAAACACATATGTAATCTCAAGCGAATATACGTTTTTTTGAAACGTGTATTCGTCACCCCTCGTCGAAATATAGTCGGAATCGTTCTTGAGATGAATATAGGAAAAAGAAAGCAGGAGTCGTTCCATAAAATACCGTTTCAGGGAAAAAACAGTGGTATAGGTACTGTCCCTGCGGTCCCTGGTGGGGCTGAAATCAGGGTAATGGGTCCGCATGTAGGCAAAAGAGAGATCTCCCCATACACCCCAGTAAATGTTAGCCGCTACGCCAGCCATCAACTCGTGGTAGCTGTAAGTGGCAGGATCGTCGCCTGATTTTTCGTAAGCCGTTCGATATGTGATTCTGGGCAGGCAATCGGTGCCGGGGATCTGGTAGGATTGTGTAATGTCTGCGGCGTAACGGGATGAATCACTGGTGTTGGCAATCAGGTACTCTTTGAGCTGGTAACCCAAGTTGATAGTCGATTGAAGGTTGTGGGGTTCGATTATGGTGATGGTGGGCATAAAGCTGTGCATGCGAAGCCGGGCAAAGGAGTTGTTGGCAAAGGTTAAATAAATGGGGGGGTTGATGAACTGTTTTTTTCCACCGGCATAAAAATAGCTGAAATCATATTGAAATCGGAAAAAAACAGGCTCCCAGTCCGCTTGGAAGTAGGCGTGGGGACTGTGTGAGGTGACATTGTCTTCCGTCCGGTCTCGGTACCCAAGGGAAAAAAGGGTGTAACCCACACCCGCTTCCATGTTTTTCAGGTTCAGGAATTTGTATCCGGTCCTCATGAAAAAAGTCTGGTACTGGTCCCCACTTCCGCTGCCACCCGAGACGGGTCCACCCGTGATTTCTTGGAGAGGATCACGTGCCACATTGTCGTCATAGCCCCAGTTGAAGGAGGTGATCAGGTACCAGGGCTTGCGGCCCCAGGCGGCTTCCTCAACGCGGGGGATGGTTTGCCGGGCGCTTTCCGCCAGGGGTGTTTCGGGATCCATTTCAACCGCTTTTTTGAACATTTGGGCCGCTTGATCAAACTGTTCTTCCTCGAGGTAGGTGGCGCCGGTCATGTAAACCGATATTTGATTCAGCTGAGGATCCACTTCCTTTGCGCGGCTGAAGCAAAGAATGGCCTGGCTGAAATTTCCGGAATCCTTGTAGGCATAGCCCATATCCAGAAAAACACGACCGCTCTTGGGATCGATTTTCTCTGCCTTTTTAAGGGTTTCAATGGCTTTTTCATGATTTTTCTCGCTGCTGTAGATGGCAGCGATGTCGAAATAGGCCTTAAAAAAAAGCTTCGGATCCTGTTCTATCAGAGAATTAAATATGTTAAGGGCCTCGCTGTTTTTCTTGAGTCGCACATAGGTGACGCCGATATAATACTGAAATTCCAGGTTTTGAGGTTCCATTGCCGCCGCTTTTTCAAACAGTCCCGCAGCTTCCGCAAAGTTTTGCATATCCAGCGCATCGACGCCATCCATGAAAATGTCCATGGCTGTGGATCCTTCTCCGGAGTCTGTTGCTTTTGGCGGGCTGCCGGTGGGGTGTGACAGAGGTGCCTTTGCCTCGGCAAGAGAATTTTTGATGAAGAATACTTTCTCTAAGTCGATACTCCCATTCGCGTGGGATTGCGGAGGTTCTTGACTTCCGTTGGGAGCGCCGGAAACCTGTGCTGCCATCCCAAAACAGAAAAGGGTTGTTATCAAGGTGGCAATAATCAGTTTGTGGCGAATTCGAATGAAATGTCCTGTTATAGAAGTGGGAAATACGTTTCCGAGATCAGCGTTTTTCACATTTCCACCTTAAAAAAATATTGAGCAATGAGTTCTTATTTTGTTCAGTAAGAAAAGCGAAACAGTTAGGGAAAAAATGAATTCCGATCGCCATACAATGATAAAATGAGTGATTTTGTCAAGTTTTTTCTGAGGAATTTGAAGGTCAACAGCAACTGAAACCACTGGATATGAGTCTTTATGACATGTTTACATCGCAATTTCTACGATTCCCCTGCTTTTTGTTGACATGGGTGGTATCCGTGGATAGGCTTCTGCATTTCCAATTTGGGTGTGAAAAACCTTCGAAAAGGCCTGATACAAGGGAAATGATGTGAGGGATGCGTGCAGCGAAAAAAGAATATTGGTCTTTGATCTGCTGATGCTGGGGGCAGTTTTTGCTTTTCTCCTCTGTTATTTAGAGCCGGCCTCCCTTTTTTCAAAAACCATCACCACCGGTGGGGATACGGGTTCCCATTATTACACGGCCCAGTATCTGAAAGACCATCTGCTGCCCAAGGGGAAAATTTCCGGATGGTGCCAGGGAAATCTGGCGGGCTTTCCCATGCTTCAGAACTACTTCCCGTTGCCGTTTCTGATCATGACGGTGTTGTCGTGGATAATGCCATTACAGATTGCCTTTAAAGTGACCACTGTTTTGGGTGTTTTCCTGCTTCCCCCCTGCACATATCTTTTCTTTCGTCTTCTCAAACAGCCGTTTCCCATCCCCATTACGGGGGCCTTGTTTTCCCTTTCGTTTCTCTTTATGGAAGGCAATTCCATGTGGGGCGGCAACATCCCAAGCACCCTGGCGGGGACATTCTGTTACAGCTTAGGTTTTTCCCTGGCGGTTTTGTGGCTGGGGCTGCTGTATCGGGTTATCTCTGAAAACAAAGGACTTCGAATCTGTGCGGTCGTACTCTCTTTGGTGGGGTTATGCCACGGATACACCCTCCTGGGAGCGCTGTTTTCCTCACTGTTTTTCCTCATCTCCAGGAAGAATTTTAAACTCAGCCTCAAACGGCTGCTGTTGATCGACACCCTGGCCTTCTGCCTCATGGGGTTCTGGTTGATTCCCCTCATGGCCTTTCTCCCTTATACCACCCGGTTCAGCATCCTGTGGATCTTTTTTACCTGGGATCAGATCCTGCGGGAGGTTTTGCCCGTCATCCTCTACCCGTTCATAGCTTGTGCTTTGCTGGTGGGGGGACGTTCTTTATATCTTTACATTTCGCAACCAAAAACCTGTAATGCAAACCTGCTGCCCGTGAAATGTAAAGATATAAAGAACGTCCCCCCCTGCATTTACGTCTGGTTTATCTCCTTTTCCGGTCTGGCCCTGTACTTCATCGGGTATCGGCTTGGTCTGGTGGATATTCGTTTTCTGCCCTTTTTTCAGTTTTTCCTGATCATCGGGGGGGCGTTTTTATGGTCAATGGTTTCCGTCCCCCGTACCCAGAAGATGCTGGGTGTCCTGGCGGTCGTATTGTTGACGTTTTTGTGGGTGGACAGCCGGGAGACCATCTGCAGGAGTTGGGCGGGGTCCAACTACGCCGGCTTTGAGGCAAAGGCCCTGTGGAAGCCTTTTAAAGCCATTAATCAATTTTTAAAGGGGGACGAGAAAGACCCAAGGGTTGTTTACGAGCACAGCATGCGGAACCAGGGGGCGGGCACGGTGCGGGCTTTTGAAAACCTGCCGCTTTTTTCAGGCAGGAGTACCCTGGAAGGGGTTTACATTCAAGGCAGTCTGTCGGTGCCCTTTATCTTTTATCTGCAATCGGAAATGTCCCGGAAGCCTTCCACACCCATTCCCGATTACAACTATTCACGGTTTAATCTGATAAAAGCCCATGAACACCTGAAACTGTTTAATGTGGGTGAGGTCGTCCTGGTGGAACCGGAGACTCTTCAAGCGGCCACAGAATCCCCCTTGTTTGATTTCGCCTATCGGGCCGGTCCTTTTGAAGTTCACCGGGTCATGGGCAATTCCGGAAAATATGTGGAGCCGTTGATCTGCAAGCCCGTGATGGTCTCAACAAAAGACTGGCGGAAGTTATCCTACAAATGGTTTCGCCTGGGGGATCTCTCTGTCCCACTGGTGTTCAAGGATAAGGCGGATCAAGAGGAGCGTAGACGGTTTCATGTCGTAAAGGATCTTCATATAAGGGCTCTTCCAACGGCGCCTTTGAACCAGGGGGCGCCCGTCCGGGAGAGGGTCGGAGAAGAGGAAATCCTGATTGAAAACGCTTCGCCCGGAAAACCTCTGCTGATCAAGATCTCCTATCACCCCAACTGGAAGGTGGAAGGGGCGGATCAAATCTATCTGGCATCGCCCGCATTCATGCTGATTTACCCTCAAAAAACCAGCGTTCGACTCTATTATGGACGTACCTGGCCGGACTATCTGGGCGCGTTGCTGTCCATAATGGCCATCCTGTTTCTGCTCCTCTACCCCAGGATCGCAACCGTCAGAAAGCGGTTTTCAAAAGGGTTTGACCGTTACGCATACAAAGCGGTTTGTGTCAGTACGGGCCTGGTGGCCCTTTTGATGGTTTATTTCCTGGTCCGATTGTCCCCCCAATTCCCGGTGCTTCCCTACAACCAGGGGATCAAGGCTTTCACAGGAGAGGATTACGAAGGGGCCAGGGGCTATTTTCAGCAGGTGATGGAAAAATTTCCCCAGACCATTATCGTGGATCAGGCCGCTTACCATTACGCCATGTGTTACTACCGGGAAAAAGACTGGGAAAAGACCCTTTATTGGCTCAAATGGCTCATGGAAACCTATCCGGAAACATCCCGGGCTTCTGAGGTCCTGTACCACATGGGGCTTTGTTATCTGAACCAGGGCAAGACCGGGGAGGCCCGTGTCTGGTTCCAGGAGACCGCCCGTCAGTTTTCCGGGAGTATCTGGGCCGATTTTGCCAAAGATCGGCTACGGGAGATGTCTGCGATATGATATCAGATTCCGGCATTACCATTTTTATCCCGGTGTACAATGAGGAAGAGTTGCTGGTGAAAAATACCGTTCGCCTGATGGGCTTTTTGGATTCCCTGAAACGGCCTTACGAGGTGATTTTGGGCAGCAACGGTTCCACGGACGGGACGGTGAATCTGGCAGGGAAATTAAGTAAAGAACACGATTCGGTCCGATTTTTTCATCTGGAATCCAGGGGCGTGGGACGGGCATTCCGGGAAGGGGTCGGGAAGGCCGCCTATGATCGGATTATCACTGTGGACATGGACCTTTCCATCAGCCTTGATTTCATCCCCCAGGCCTCCCGGCTGCTGGATCGTTCGGATATGGTCATTGGAAGCAAAATTACGGGGGAACAACAACGCTCATGGTCCCGAATAGCAGCAAGCAATCTCTTTATCCGCCTGGCCGGGCGATTGCTGCACATCAATTATCACGATTATTCCATCGCGGCCAAAGGATACCGCAAAGACCTGGTGAAACGATATCTTGAGCAC
>CAYPQJ010000165.1:0-2944 GCA_964412835.1 uncultured Desulfobacteraceae bacterium
ATACCGGATGTTGATGCCACGATTTTTGTGACGATGCTCCAGTTTTTCATTGCCGCCTCATTTGATTATTTTGAAATATATTTGTTGATAATTTCATCATAACGCCCGCTTTCGCGCAACTGTTTCAAGCCATCATTAAAATCATCCCGAACCTTTTTGTCAACAAATCCCACACGGAAAGGAACTTTCGGGAAAATATACCACATATCGATGGGCTGCGTCGTATCCACCATTTTATTATACTTTTTATGATAGTAAAAGATGCTCTTGTCCAGCACAATAACGTCCACGCGATCACCATACAGGAGATTAATCTGAAGCTCCTGTTTGCTGATTTCACGATAATCGGGAGACGCGTCCGCCGCCGCCACGAATTCCTTTCCCAGGTATTTTTTGGCATCTTGAAAAGTAATGATGCTCTTGTCTTTGAGATCACTGATTCTCTTAATGTTAAATTTTTTCTTCTTCAAGCTCACGGCCACATTTTCGCAGCTAATGTGCTGATCGGACAAAAAAACATCGAGCCCCGAATTTTCATTGACGGTTAGCACTCCGTCCACTTCTCTCTGGGCAATTTCCCGAATTCTTCGGGCAAAAGGAACATATTTTGTTTTGACCCGGTACCCTTTCATTGCCAGCGCTTCCCGCACGATGTCCAATTCTATGCCACAATTCTTCTCCGGAATGTTGTACGGTGCCAGGGCGAGACCTACGGCAAAGGTCAATTCCTTTTTTTCAGCGTGGGAGTTGGAACAGAAAAACACGCTCACCGCCATTGTTACCAGAAACAGCTGGTAGACCTTTTTCGGGATTCTCATTGATACACCCTTCATCATCACATTCAACTCTTTACTGTCTCATCCGGACCATCGCTGACCCTGAAATGTGACACTTCCTGCTGCAAACCCCTCGCTGCCTCGTTTAATTGTTCAATGGCTGAAAAGGTCTCCTGCAAAGATTCGGCAGTGGAACTGATTTCTTCGCTGAGTCTGGCGACGGCGCTATTGGCTTTGTTGGCATTTTCAGACTGGTGGCCCATTGCCACATTCACATCGTCAAAGCTGGGGGAGAGCGCCTGGACTTGATGGATAATGCGCGCTAGCTGCCCACTGATTTTTCCCACATCTTCCACACTCTGTTTCACTTCGGCAATAAATTTGTCCATCTCCATCACACCTGCGGACACGGCCGATTGCATTCCTTCTACCATCTGTTCTATATCAAGAGTCGCTACGGCTGTCTGATCCGCAAGCCTTCGAATTTCTCGCGCCACAACGTTGAAACCCCTGCCGTATTCTCCTGCTTTTTCCGCCTCAATAGCGGCATTCAGGCTCAACAGGTTGGTCTGATCCGCTACTTTGGTGATGGTCGTCACCACATTGGTGATATTTTCAGCTTTTTCGTTAATGGCCTCAAGGCGACCCGATATTGATTTGGAGGCGGCTTCCATATGATGCATGGCATCTTCCATTCGTGCCAGATCGTTCTGGCCCTTGCTGGCAAACCCGGCGGTTTCCTGCGATCTTTCGGCTACCTGCTGCATGGTTACCTCCAGTTGGTTCGCCACGCTGGAAATTTCCGCAGCCGCACGTCTCACGCCATGGGTTGCTTCCCCTTGCTGGTCCATGGCCGCCTGCTGCTGTCTGGCAGTGGCGGCCAGTTCCGTTGAAGAAGCGGTTAGTTGAATGCCGGATCGCTGAACCTGCCCCACCAGGGCATTCAGATTTTCCGTCATCCGTTTGATGGAAATCAGCAGTAAACCTGTTTCATCATCCGCAGCATCGGTTTTACCGGCCATGTCCCCCTTCACCATGGATTTCACGGCATCGGCGGCAGCGGAAAGGTTGCCTTTGGCAATCTCCCCCGCGACACCCGTGATTTGAGTAATCCGTTTGGTGACTTTGTTGCCGAAGAAAAGCGCCATTCCCACAACGGGAATCAGCACCAGAAAACCGCTGATGAGCATAACCCAAAGCATCTCGGTCATGGCGTTTTCAACATTCTTTTTCACACCGTGATAATCATCTTCGTAAGTTCCGGCACCGATCACCCAGTCCCAGGGTTCAAAATAAGTGAGCGCCGTCACTTTCCATCGAGACACCTCATCTTCCTTGTTCTTCCAGGCATATCGATCATAAGCCACTTCATTTTTTTTCAGTTTAACCGTTTTTTCCACCATAGACCGGACGAAATACCGGTCATCTGAAGACTTGGCGTCCCATAGATTTTCACCATCGCGCTCACCTCCCTTTGAAATGATGTAATGCCCGCGATGAAATGCATGTTTGCCACCCAGGACATAAACATATCCACTCTTGCCCACTTTCATATCCATAATGGCTTGGCGCAATGATGCGGGTGTCTGGAAGGGAGCCTCGGTGAACAGCATCCCGATAATACGGCCTTCTTTGTCGGTGATCCCCTTACAGGCGGTGAAATGCCATCCATCCGCAAGATCGGCAATGCCATGGAACACCTGTTTCTTAAGGATATGCTGAATGACCGAGTTGGCAACGCTGTTTTGAGTAGACGGAAGGTAGCGATTCTTCAGTTTCTGACCTTTTTTAGAAGAAATGGTTGTGGCGATCAACACCATATCGCCCGCATTATTGACCCTCTGGAAGAGGCCGTAGTTTCCACCGAATTTTTCCCGGATCACATCGATATAGGTGCTGGGCTCGAACACCCCTGCAATCATCATTTTGGGAATGGAGATGGTCTTTTCTTTATGATTTTGATGATTTATCGCTTTTATGGAGACAGTTTCAGATGACAAGGAAAACCCGCCCATGTCTTGAAAAAAAGCGTCTGACTCCCGCAAGCGACCATCCAGATATTTCTGTACCATCTTGCTGGTGGCCTCACAGGTATTGTGGACCGCAAGGGCAAGATGTTCGATGTTTTCGCGGGCGAGAAGATCCAGCTCCCCTTCAATCTTTTCAGT
>CAYPQJ010000165.1:3044-9809 GCA_964412835.1 uncultured Desulfobacteraceae bacterium
CACCTCAAAACGGGAAACCTGTTCCTGCAGCCCGAGGGCCGCTTCGTTGAGATCTTCCGCCGCCAATTTGAATTCCCTGAGGGATTCCAACGTATTCTGGGTTGCTGAATTCAAATGTTCCATGGTCTCGCTGATCTGGCCCGCACTTCTGGACTGATCCCCCATCCCCTTGCTCACGACTTCAAAACCCGGCGGAAGCGTCCGCACCTTTTCCATGATACCGCCCAATTGGCTGCCGATATCCTTCATTTTGTGAGCCGTGGATTGAACAACCCCGCTGAACGCTTCCATTTCAGAAGCCCCGGTGGATACGGATTTTTCCATCTCACCCACCATATCTTCGATATCCAGTGCCGCCACCGCAGTCTGGTCCGCCAATCGCCTGATCTCATTGGCAACCACCGAAAACCCAAGCCCATATTCCCCCGCTTTCTCCGCTTCGATGGCGGCATTTAAACTCAGCAGGTTGGTCTGATCCGCCACTCTGGTGATGGTGACCACAATGGAGCTGATAACGTGGGCGTTCTTTTTCATGGCTTCAAGCTTGGCTGAAACCGATGCCGTACCTTTCAGGACCTCCTGCATGGATGCTTCCATACCCACCAGACCCGCCTGGCCGGCCTCAGCCAGCTCCGCCGTCTCGGTCGTGGCCGACGACACCGCATCCACGGTACCGGAGAGGGTTTCCGCTGTTTGGGAAATCATTTTTGACGAGGCACTGACCTGGGCTGTAGATGCCGCCTGCTGGTTCATGGTCGCTTCCAATCCTCTGGAAGATGCGGCGATCTCAGTAGAAGAAGATGTCACCTGGCTGCCGGACTGCTGTATCTGACCAATCAATGCATTGAGTTTTTCGGCCATGCTTTGAACCGCAGAAAAGAGAAGACCGGTTTCATCCCTGCTGGACGTAAACCTGCCATGAAGTTTATCCAGCGTTTTCTTGGCATCAATCAGTTTTCCCTCTGCAATTTCCCCTGCAACGTGGGTCAAATTGCTGATGGGATTGCAGATACGTCTTACCATAAAAAAGGCAATCACCATGAACAGCAAAATCTGAAAAGCAATCACCGCAATGGATGTGACCATGTTGGCATGGTTGAGTTCGTTGATCCTGGCATAGAGTTCTTTTTGTGGGACCAGAATACCCAGAACCATTCCAGCCTTTGTAAGGCTGTAGAATAGTGAATAGTCTTCACCCTTCAGCTCCAATGTTTTCACCAGGATTTCCCCGGGGTTTATTTTTCCCGCATTAGAAATGGCATCACCCCACTCAAGGGTTTCAAGTTTCTGCAGAACCTTCATGGGATTTCCCGGAAATGAAATCAGCAGGCGGCTGGAAATATCCGCCGCAAAGGGAAGCGATTTGGCCGTGGCCGTCATTTTAGAAACCATTGCCTGAAGTTTTTCCAGACTGAAGTCTACCGTTGAAATACCGATAATGCGGCCGGTGGAATCATACATTAATGCATCCACGGTAATCATGAGCGCCGTGGTGGCGGCCTGATCAAAATAGGGATCCGTCCAGTAAATATTAAGCTGACGTTGCTGGTTCCGATCCGATTCTTCCGGGATAGCCAGGCGGTACCAGTCCTGATTGTGGTAGTCGTACTCCGGCGTGTTGAGATCCCAGGTAAACGAAACCTGATTGTTTTTTCTAAATGCGTAAGGGCCAAAACGTTTCCTGTCACGAAAGAGGACATTCGGCTCATACCAGAGACCGCCGCCAATGGCCTCTGAAAATTTCTTGAAATTGTTCACCAGGTAGCCCTCGATTTGTGGGGTGATATCCTGACCTGTTTGGTGAACAATGGCAAAAAAGGCCTCACCCGCCGTTGCCAGGTCAGCCGCATTCTTCTCCATAACCAGCATGGCGGCTTCGATCCGCTCGGCGTTCCGGCCCAACATGGCGCGGATATGATTTTCCGTTTCAACCCGCAGGTTTTTCCCGATCATCCGCGCGTTCTGAATCAGCAGTATGCATCCCAGGATAGAGGAAAAAGTAATGATAGCCACCATGAAAAGGATGTTCTGTTTAAGGGTTATCCGCACATTGAACCTCTTTGGAAAGGAATCCTTTAAATATTCGAAATAATATAATACAATCCCATGGGATGCAAGCCTTTCACGCTCGGCTCGGCGACTCTCACTTTATGTGCGGAGGATACCTTACATTCAAAAACGTGGCATAAACGGACTCTCATCATGAAAAAATCTGAAAAAAAGACGGCGGAAAATCGATCTGAACTACGGACGATTCCGGATCAATATCGTAGCGTGGAGTTTTCCTTGAGCAAAAAAGACCCTATCTTTCAATTTCGGGTTCGGGATATATCACCATCCGGAATGGGGATTCTTGTCAACGAAGGGTCAATGGCATTGAAATACCTGGAGGTCGGGCAGGTTCTGCTCATGAAATACAACCCGGAGAACCCTGACGGTTCGCCTGAACAGATGGAAACGGAAATCAGGCATATCACCCGAGTTGCCGATGGTCGCTACAGAGGGCACTATCTGGTAGGGCTGCGTATCAAGCATAAGGATGGCCCCTAGCCGAGGTTCTAAGGGATCGCTTTTTCTTCTCTTCTCGGATCTTGGCCTTGAATTTGAGCCGCTAGTTGTATTGAAAAAAGATGTTGAAGACCCATTTTCCCTTCATAATCCCCTTTTATTTGTTGTCCTTTCCATATATAGTACGCGTGCAATTGATGATGTTCACACTCCATAAAGCTTCGCATTTTGACGATGAAACAAAATAGACAGAAAAAAGATAGTTACTATCACCTTCTAACCCGGAACATGCTTCTGACCATTATCATTGCTGCAGTCATGCCGATGCTCGTGGTCAGCAGTATCATCCTTTACCAGTTCGACAGTTCCTACCACGAAAAAGTCTACGCCCACCTGGAAGAATTAGTCCTAAAACATAAACAAAATATTGACAATTTTCTGAAAGAGAAATTAGGTGACATCCGATTATTGGCCACGACGTTTAGCTTTGAAGAACTGAGCAACGAAGACTTCTTGAGGGACAGGCTGGAATCGCTGCAACGGATATTTGGCCCCGTGTTTGTGGATTTAGGCGTCGTAAATGCCCGGGGCATCCAGGTGGCCTATGCAGGCCCGTTCAAACTGGGAAAGGCCCTCTATTCTACTGCGGACTGGTTTCAAGAGACGATCAACAGCCAAAACTTTATCAGCGATGTTTTCTTAGGCCTCCGAGGGCTCCCGCATTTTATTGTGGCGGTTAGAGAGAACCATGATGGGGAATCATGGATATTGAGGGCCACCATCGACTTCGTGGCATTCAACGACCTTGTAGAGAGTATCCATATCGGAGAGACAGGATTTGCCTACATCCTGAACAGAGAGGGAGAGTTGCAGACAAAGACGATCATTAAGGAAATCCCACCGGGGAGCCCTTGTGCGGACTTTGTGGAGGGCGGGGTGAAGGTTAAAGGAAAAATAGAAATTCTAGAGAGGGTCGATGAATCCGGGGAAGACGAGCTTTACGTGACAGCCTGTCTCAAGGACGGAAATTGGCTCCTGATCTTCCGTCAAGGGGCGTCGGATGCCTTTGCAGAGCTTTACAGGACTGTCGGAATCGCCCTTGCCTTTATGCTGCTGGGTGTTTTGGGCATTGTGGTCACAGCCTATTTTCTGTCAAGAAGAATGGTCAATCGCATTGCGCAAGCAGACCAGGAAAAAGAGATGATTACCGAGCAGGTGGTCGAGACGGGCAAATTGGCGTCGGTGGGCGAATTGGCGGCCGGCATTGCCCATGAAATCAATAACCCGGTGGCCATTATGGTTGAAGAGGCGGGCTGGATAGAAGATCTCCTGGAAGAAGAGGAATTCAAAGATGGAGAAAACCTGAGTGAATTCCAGCGGGCTTTACAGCAGATCCGGACCCAGGGGAAACGCTGCAAGGAGATCACCCATAAACTGCTTAGTTTTGCAAGAAAAACCGATTCCCGAACCCAGGACATCCAGTTGAATGATCTGATCGAGGAATTGATCGCACTCTCGGCACAGAGGGCAAAATACAGCAATGTGGAGATCCATTCAAATCTTCAGGAAAATATCCCGACTTTACACTTGTCCCAAACCGAATTGCAGCAGGTCTTGCTCAACCTGATCAATAACGCCCTTGACGCCATGGAAAAGACCGGCGGAAATCTGCGGATATCGACTCGGATGGAGGAGAACAGTATCATTGTGGGTGATCCTCATCTCCAGATCGAGGTAGCCGACGACGGCCCGGGTATTCCTGCGGCGAATCTTGCCAAGATTTTTGATCCGTTCTTTACCACGAAACCTGTGGGAAAAGGTACCGGCCTGGGACTGTCTATCTGCTACGGGATTATTAAGAAAATGGGTGGCAATATTGAAGCGCGAAGCATCATTGACGGGGGAACCACCTTTACGGTGAAAGTGCCCCTGCCGAAATCAAAGGAGGAAAATGCCTGAAATTGGGTGTTCCGAATGACCGAAATATTTTTACGGTAATGATTAAAATTTCTATCATATAAGGAGAAAACTCATGTCTATAGCGAACGTACTTCTGGTGGATGACGAGGTTCCTTTTGTGGAAGCCATGTCCAGGCGGTTGAAAAAGAGGGATATCCATATCGTAACTTCTTTTAATGGATCTGAGGCCCTGGATGTGCTCGAAAATGACCTTAGCGTGGAAGTGGTTATCCTTGATGTGAAGATGCCCGGCATGGATGGCATCGAAACCCTCGGAGAAATCCGGAAAAAGTTCCCCCTGGTGGAAGTGATCATGCTGACCGGTCATGCCACGGTTGAGACCGGCATAGAAGGGATGAAGCTTGGCGCTTTTGATTATCTCATGAAACCGTGCGATATGGACGTGCTCATGGATAAGTTGAAAGAGGCCGTGGCCAAAAAGAGAAACCATGAAGAAAAGATAGTCGAGGCAAGGGTGAAAGAGATCACCACCCGCCGTGCGTAGACAGGGGCAGGATTATGCCGGATATGGAAAGCGTTCATTCAGATTATATCAGGCTTCTTCTCGTTGATGATGAAGTGGGTTTTGCGGAGGTTATTGCCAAGCGATTATCAAAAAGAGGGATGGAGGTCAAAGCTGTTTTTACAGGAACTGATGCCATCCGGGCAATCCGAAAACAGGACTTCGATGTGGCGATCCTTGATTTGAAAATGGAAGACATGGACGGGATAGAGGTCCTCAAGATTTTCAAAAAAGCCTATCCCGAGATGGCAGTGATCATGCTCACAGGCCATGGGTCCGAGACTGCCGCGAAGGAGGGCCTAGCGTATGGGGCTTTCGATTATCTGACCAAACCGTGCGACCTGGAAGACCTTGTGGAAAAAATCCACCAGGCCGTTCAATATGAGGAATAGCGGAGGTGGACTCTGATAGGGCCCGGCCCACCTTGGGGAGGGCTCTTGACTACTTTTGTGGATGCACGCATTATTACTCCCCTGCGCCCATCCATATATTTTCAAATCCCTGTTCTAAAAAATGCCTGTCAAATCCGAAGACCTTCTCGATCTTGTAATGCCTCATCACCACAAAACTGACACAATCAACAAAACTCAATCTCCTCCGGCCTAAACTGAGCCAGAGTTCATACGCCAGATTGTGCATTGAACCGTCAATCCACAGGATCTCGGCAAGGCTTAACACATCCCGGTACCAGAGGTTCCCAGCCTCAAAACCCAAACGACGTTGCAATAGCGCCAGCGCCTCAACAATGACATAGTTTCCGGTACAGAGATAAAGGTCTTTTTCCAAAAGGGATCCCCAGAAATCTGCTGCTTGCTCATGATTGCCGTCCGAACGGTCCATCAAGGCGTAAAAGGCCGAGGTGTCGATGAATACCCGTTCATTTTCCATGTCGAGCCTCTTTTACAAAAGCCTCTGCCAGGTAGTCGTCATGCCGCTCAGAAACATCAGAGAGATTTGACGAAAATCGACCGACTGCCGCAAGGGCCCGCCTCTTTTTTTCTTCCGGAAAGCGTTCTTCGCGAGAGCGGAAAAGGGCGACACCCTCACGAATCAGTTGAGAAACAGAAACGCCTCTCGCACTCGCTTCCATCCTCAGCCACTTAATCTGGTCATCCTCCAATTGAATCTGTGTTCGTACCATGATAATACCTCCATGATGTCATTGTGCAGGGGCTTATACATCATGCTATATATTTTAGCTGTTGGTGTCAACTGTCTTTAGAAACAGACCACACAATGGCGCATGAATCTCAATGAAATAATAAGAATGAATTTGGATAGCCGAGACTGTCCAACAGTCCAATAGAGGCGGCGCGGAGGTCAGAACCGGAAAAGGCCTGGAGGCGTTGTTGTATCTGTGTTTTCAGTTCCATTTTTTATCCTGCTTTATTCCTGCATAAACTTCAGTAACCGTTTCCCGGTGTCAGTAAGCCGATACTTCTGCGTCGGGCTTTTGGGCGAATCAGGCTGAGTCATCTCAATCAAATCCTGCTCCAGCGCAGGCTGAAGGTAGCTCTTTCCAAAGGATTTACGATCATTAAGCCTCAGCTTCTCCATCAAAAGGCCGCGATTAAGTTCTCCATCTTTCGACACATTTAGTAACCGAATTACTCGGGGAGTTACTTGGGGGGTTACTTGGGGGGTTACTTGGGGGGTGCCGGTTGAAGCCTTTTCGTATATCGAAGAATCGGGGTACTTGGCGATGATTCTGAAAACATCGCCTTCAATCAGTTCAGGATCACTACCGCCATAGGCTTTGCCGTATTTCATTAATT
>CAYPQJ010000166.1:0-9722 GCA_964412835.1 uncultured Desulfobacteraceae bacterium
TTCACCCTGATCAGCAACAGTGGAAATGACATTCGAAAGGCCATCCTGGCCATCGCCCAGGACGCATGGAAGCAGATCGGCATTCATGTGCGGACGGACCTGCTGGAATGGTCGGTGTTCATACAGGAACGTGTGGACAAGGGGGATTTTGATGCCCTGGTACTGGGCTGGGTCATGGGCATCGATCCGGATCTTTATCAGATCTGGCATTCCAGTCAGACCCATCCCTATCAACTG
Organism: uncultured Desulfobacteraceae bacterium; assembly: GCA_964412835.1. GTDB lineage: Bacteria > Desulfobacterota > DSM-4660 > Desulfatiglandales > Desulfatiglandaceae > NaphS2. Next base: position 238 of record CAYPQJ010000166.1, read on the forward strand.
AACTTTGTGGGCTTCAAGAACAAAATGGCCGATGACTTGATTGTCAAGATTCGCCGGGAATATAACCACGAAAAGCAGGTGGCCTATTGCCATGAACTTCACAAAATCATCGCCCGGGAACAGCCCTATACGTTTTTGTATGTGGGCAAATGGACGGCTGTTCTGGACAGACGCGTTGTCATCAAAGATATGGATGAGGATGGTGGGATGCTCTACAAAAAGATCAAGCCCACCAAAACGGGCTCCTATACCTTCCATTTCAACAAATGGATCAAGGTGCCGAACATGCCCGAGTTATCCACGGAAGGCTGGTAGATTTCATGTTTTCATTTATCGGACGGAGCATGGTTCAAAAAACCATCACGCTTTTTTTTGTATCCGTGGTGTCATTTTTGATTATTCATCTGGCGCCGGGAGAACCGAGCCAGATTGATCCCATGAACCCGAAGTTTACGCCGGAGATGGTGGAACGGTTTCAGAAGGAATTTCATCTCGACGAGCCTTTGTATGTGCAGTATGTCTATTTTTACCGGGATCTTTTTACGGGCAAGATCGTCTCCTGGAAAGACAATCAATCGGTGCTTAGTAAAATCTGGGAACGGTTTTTAAACAGCCTTCCCCTGTTTATTGTGGGGACGCTTCTCACCTGGACCCTCTCTTTTCCGGTGGGCATCCGGTCGGCCATTCACAGGGGAGGCATTTATGACCGCAGCGCCACATTTTTTTCCTATTTTCTGATTTCAATCCCCGGTTTTTTCTTTGCCTATATTCTGATTATTCTGGTGGTGAGGGTTTTTCATGTACCGGTGATCGGCATGGAGACATTCGGCATGGGGGATGCGCCCTGGCCCAATCTTTTTATGGATCGAATCTGGCACCTTCTCATTCCCTCTCTTTTGGGCGCCACGGGGGGCATCGCGGTCCTCTCCCGGTATGTGCGCAGCCAGATGCTTGAAGTGGAAGGCCAAGACTATGTTCGAACCGCCCGGGCCAAAGGGCTCCCGCCGGATCAGGTCCACTACAAACATGCCCTCCGGAATGCGCTGCTGCCCTTTGTTACCATGTTTGGATTGATTCTGCCGGGCCTCATCGGCGGGTCTGTGATTATCGAGAGCATTTTCTCCTGGCCGGGTATGGGGAGGATGGCTTATGAAGCCATTCTGGCCAGGGATTACCCCATTATTCTGACCGTTAATTTCGTCTCCGCAGTGCTGGTTCTGGCAGGAACCTTTATTTCAGACCTGCTTTATCTGGCTGTAGACCCGAGGATACGGCTTTAAACCATGATGGAAGAACCATTGACCGAAACTCCTGAAATTTTAGATGGCCCCCAGGCGCCGAAGCAATCCAGGTTTGTAGAGCGGTTTCAACTGTTCAACCAGAATCGCCTGGCCCTTGTGGGGCTTGTGATCTTCCTGGCGTTCTTCATCACCGCGGTAGCGGGGGTTGTTTTGACTTCCGGCCATGACCCCGTGTTTAATCCCGCCCAGGTTCGGCTTCAGGAAAAACTGCTGCCGCCCTTCAGCCGGCCCAACCTTGAAACCCTCAAGGCCCATGAGGCGCCCACCCTCGGCATATACCTGCTGGGAACCGACGATCTGGGCCGGGATGTGTTTGCAAGGATGCTTCAGGGCGCCTGGGTTTCCCTGACGGTAGGGTTTGTGGCGGTGGGCATTGCCGTCATCGTGGGTATCTTTATGGGTGGGTTGGCAGGGTATTACGGCCAGGGGGGGATCTGTTACGATCAGATCCTGAGTGTCCTGCTGTTCTTATCAGGCGTCATTTTTTTTCTTCTGGGGTGGGTCAAGCTCGGCTGCGGCCTCTTTGGGGTGGGAATTTTCAGCTTCATATTGTCTTTGACGGCAAGAGGCGCAAAGTCTAACCATTTCATGCCGGGCTGGCTTCGAAAAACCGCCTTTTCCTTTGATACCCTCATCATGCGCATGGTGGACATCATGCTTTGTTTTCCGAGCTTTTTTCTGATCCTGACGGTGGTGGCACTGCTGCCTGCCAGTATCTACAATATCATGATTGTCATTGGATTGACCAGTTGGATGGGAACCACCCGGTTTGTGCGGGCCGAGTTTCTCTCTCTGAGGGAACAGGATTTTGTCAGCGCCGCCAAAGCCCTGGGGGTGGGCAATTTTCGAATCATCTTCAGGCACATGATGCCCAACGCCATTGCCCCGGTTCTGGTCTCCTCCACCATCGGCATTGCCACGGCGATTTTGACCGAGGCGGGCCTCAGTTTCTTAGGTTTCGGTGTTCCTCCGCCGTATGCCACATGGGGAAATATCCTCTCCGACGGCAAACGCTTTATTTTTGATGCCCCCTGGTTGACCTTCATTCCGGGAGTCGCGATTTTGATTGTGGTTCTCTGTTTCAACCTTTTTGGAGAAGGCCTGAAAGATGCTTTGAACCCGAAATTGAGACAGGAATAGAGCCCATTTTGAATTTTGGAATCTGAATTGATGCGTACTGAAAGTCCACTTCTTTCAACACAAGACCTGAAGGTCTATTTCTATGGCCGGGATAAGATCTCACGGGCCGTTGACGGGGTAAGTTACAACATTCATGCCGGGGAGACGGTCTGCCTGGTGGGAGAATCGGGGTGTGGAAAAACGGTATCGGCCTTGTCCGCATTGGGGCTGATTCCCAGCCCGCCCGGGAAAATTGTGGGCGGCCGCATTATTTTCAAAGGCAAGGATATTCTGGCGTTGGATGATGCCGCCATGCAGAAGATCAGAGGCAAGCAGATATCAATGATTTTTCAAGAGCCGCTGACCTCCCTGAACCCTGTTTTTACCATCGGAGACCAGATCGGCGAAGCCATCAGTACGCACGAAATGATTGGACCGGATGCGCTGGATAACAGGTGCGTTCAGCTCTTAAAAGACATGGGAATGCCGTCACCGGAACAGCGGCTGAAGGATTATCCCCACCAGTTGAGCGGTGGACAGCGGCAACGGGTCATGATTGCCATGGCGTTGGCCTGCAACCCGGATCTGATTATTGCCGACGAACCCACCACCGCGCTGGATGTTACGGTACAGGCGCAGATCCTGAACCTGCTCAAGTCCGTTCAGGAAAGGGCTTCCATGTCCATCCTGTATATCACCCACGATTTGGGTGTCGTATCCGGGATCGCAGACCGCGTGTACGTCATGTATGCGGGGCTCATTGTGGAAGAAGGGAATACGCGGCAGGTTTTCGGAAATGCCGTTCATCCCTACACCCGTGGGCTCCTGGCCTCACTTCCCGACCGGGAAAAGCGGGGGCAGCGACTTCATAATATTCCCGGTACGGTACCCAATCCCGCCTACAAACCGGAGGGGTGCCCTTTTCATCCCAGGTGTTCCCATGTGGTGAAGGAGTGCAAATCCGTGCTACCCGACATGATAGACCTGGACGAGGGTCACCGTACCCGCTGCCCGGTTATGGTTTAGATGAGGCCTACTCAGAAACAGCGCCTCGTTCATGGTTTACAGTTGCCGGTTTACGGTTGAAAAAGCCGTGAACCGTAAACCGGCAACATTTTGAGATAGAGATAATGGTTGAAACAGGCAAGAAAAATTCTTTTACCCTGAAGGTGGAAGGCCTCAAAAAATACTTCCCTGTTCACAGGGGGTTTTTTCAACGGGTTGCTGCCCAGGTCAAGGCCGTTGACGGGGTTGACTTTGAAATTGAGGCGGGAAAAAGCCTGGGGCTTGTGGGTGAAAGTGGGTGTGGTAAATCGACGGTAGGCCGTCTGATACTCAAACTGCTGGAACCGGACGCCGGAAAAATCATCTATAAGGGTCTTGATATCAGCCATCTTTCGGCAAAGGAGATGCGGCCTTTGAGGAAAGAGATCCAGATTGTTTTCCAGGACCCTTATGGTTCTCTCAATCCCCGGATGACCATCGGTCAGAGCATTGACGAGGGGCTTCGATGTATCGGCCTTTCAAGAGGCATGCGCAAACCCCGTCGCGATGAACTGCTGGAAATGGTGGGCATCTGGCCCGGCAGTGCGGACCGGTTCCCCCATGAATTCAGCGGGGGTCAACGCCAGCGGGTGGGGGTGGCCCGGTCTTTGAGTGTTAACCCCTCCCTTGTTATCTGCGATGAACCGATTTCGGCCCTGGATGTGTCTATACAGGCCCAGATCATCAATCTTCTTAAAGACCTGCAGGATCAGTTGGGACTCAGTTATCTGTTTATTTCCCACGATCTCAATGTGGTGGGTTACCTCAGTGACCGAGTGGCCGTCATGTACCTGGGGCACATCATGGAGTACGCAGGGACTGAGGATCTTTTTGAAAAGCCTCTTCACCCGTATACCCTGGCGCTGCTTTCGGCTGTTCCGAAAATTGATATAGATGGCCCTTCTGCAGCGGTTCCCCCGCTTAGCGGGGATGTGCCAAGCCCTTTGGACCCGCCTCCGGGCTGTAAATTTCAGGGAAGATGTCCCGAGGTAGAAGAAAGGTGCAGAAATGAGGACATCGGATTTAACCGTTTTGACGGTGACCACTGGGTGAGATGCTGGAAGGTGAATCCATAACCCCCCTTTATCGCTGGCGTATTTTGACCGTTGGACTTAGGATTTTTTTGGCTTGACTTTTAAGAAAAACCTGATAACATCCGCCTTTCTGCTGGGGGATCGTATAGGGGCAATACGGTGGGTTCTGGTCCCATTGACCGAGGTTCGAATCCTCGTCCCCCAGCCATTCTAAAAAGGTCCCATCGTCTAGCGGTTCAGGATACCGGCCTCTCACGCCGGCGACACGGGTTCGATTCCCGTTGGGACTACCAAAAATTTCAATGAGTTAGATCATTTTTAGCCCACAATAACATGCTCAGGAAGTACATAGGAAGTAGGTGGCATTCCTGAAAGCATGATTTTCATAACAAAAGGCAGAAAGGCGGTTCTGGTACAATCGTCTTTCTGCTTTTTTTTGTGGGCTATTTTAATCATCTGAGCTTCCCTTCCGCTTTCCTCTTCAGAAGCCCATTCAAGTTGGACATCGCCGCTTCACCCATCTCTTGATCAAGGTGGCTGTACCGGAGAAACATGGCGTTGGTCTTGTGCCCTGTCAATTTCATAATGACAGGCTGATCCACACCCGCTTTCAACATGTTGGTGTTGAACGTATGCCGCAAATCGTGGAACCGATAAGGGCTGATGCCAGCCCTTGCACATACCTTTCTAAATACACGGCTGTTGTTCACTTTTGAAATTGAATCACCTTCAGACATGACGAAAACGAGCTTCTGACCTGCCTTCCTATTCCGTTCAGCGTCAATAAACACATCCCGTAATTTTGGAAGGGAATTGAAATAAATCCGCCTCGGTTCTTCGGTCTTCGTATCGTCTGGCGTCAGGTCTATAAATCCACCAAACAAATCAACTCTGTTCCACTCCAGATTCAGAATCTCACCTCGCCTCATCCCTGTCAAATACGCTGTAAGAGCCACAGGTTTCAGGTAACCTGGAAGGAGCTTATGAATCTTCCAGAAATCTTCGTCAGGGATGTATCGGCCCTTCGGTTCCTCTTTGAAAACACCCCTTCTGGCGAACGGATTGGAATGCACCTTACCCGCATCCATGGCGAGGTAAAAGATCCTTCGGCCCAAAGAAACCATTTTGTTGATGGTGGTTCCTGAGTAGGGTCTTTTTGTTTGCACACAGATAGTTTCCTTCATCTTCACCCGGAAATTATCGGCATTCAGCGGGCTGATTTGGGTGGCTTTATAATTCCCGAATTCAGCTTTGAGGTGAATTGCTCTGGCCGCATCATCAGATGCCGAGGCTTTTGCCTTCATTACTTCCTGACTGAGACCCCAGTCTATAAGATCGTTGAAGCTCATTTCATTGTCAATCTGGATGCCCAGCTTATCAAGATCCTGGAATGCATCGACCTTTGAACGAAACATCTTCTCGGCCTTCTTTTTACTGAAGGAGGCCTTTTCTGTCCGGTATTTGATCTTTCCACTTTCGGGGTCTCTTGCGTAAGGATGCTGGATAAACCATGGACCTTCCCTCTTAGGTTTACCATTTTTCCCGAGAATGGGCTTACCATCCTTGTCTTTCTTCACGTACCGTTGAAAAATTCCCATTTTTTTACTCCTTTTATATTAGGAGCAAGAGCAAGAAAATCTTTTACCACCTCCTTTCAGAGGTCAAGATACTTCTGGATTGCTCTCACTGTCAACAATCTATTCTCGCCAATTTATCCAGATATTTATCAACATCCTTTATGTCCCACAAAGTCTTTGAAAAAATCTTTTTTGCTGGAATCGGAAATTCGCCAGCGTAAAACTTGTTCTTTATAGTTTGAGGGCGCAAACCGATGTAATGACCCAATTCTTCAAAATTGAGCATCCTTTTCGGTATAGTCGCCTGTCGGCTTTTTTCTTTCGCCTTTTTCATACCGGTTTGAACTTCAAACCTTCACTGGGAGCTGTCAAAGCTCCGCCTCGTGGGTTACAGAACCCGGTGCCATTAATGTCATGTTCGACTCCTTTTGATTGACCCGGCAGGTTGTTTTCTAACTTTTGCCAGGGCTTGTTTTGGTTCTTCCTATTGTTAAACAACCTAAAACTTGTTAAGATTGCGCACTCAGAAATTCGATGTTTGCCAATCCCCTCTTTCGGGATGCGCTACCTAACCTTTTCTCAAATTATACTTGTATAATCAATGGGATATGTATGGACACGAAAAACAGTACAAAAGTGGACAAAGGTGGACAAAAGAAAAAGCTAACCGGATTTCATTCCGGGAAGCGGCTCAGTCTCGCACGGGATCTGCGGTTTTTGACAAATGATGAATTAGCTACGGAATTCAGACGCCAAACTAACACAGTTCAAAAATGGATAGATAAACGCCGTATTCCAAAAGGACTAATTCCTGCGGTGGCAAATTTCTTTGGGGTCGACGAATGGATGTTCTCTGACGATTATTCGATCACAGAAGAGGAATTTAAAAAGCGGTTCCCTTCAAAGACTCCTGAAGCACCGCCGCCTTCTCGTAAATCCCGGCTGACTCTTTTTCCTATTCACATTTTCCTACATAGTCTTTCTCAGAGCATTCCTGAACCGACGTCCATTAAAGATGACATGTTGGAGGAGAAACAAGAGAGCGCCCAAGACGTATCCTTGCCAGATGAAAACGTGCCATGGGATTGGGAGCAGGTTATTTCCAGTTCAAGTAGTGAAGCTGAGTATCATTTCCATAAAGGTTCCGAATGCAATAAGGATCGCGAATACGATCTGGCGATTTTCAATTTGGACAAGGCAATTTGGATGAATACACTTAACACCGACGCCTTGTGCCAGGCATACTACGAACGTGGGTATAGCTGGTACAAAAAAGATGACCTCAAGAATGCCTTTCAGGACTATCTGAAATCCTTACAGACTGAACTGGATAATCCGTTTCAAGACTTGAGTTTTAAATGGTACAGCAGAAATAGTGGGCCAGAGAGCATGAAAGAGTTTACCGAATTGGCAGAGGTCTTTCCAGACAAGGCGGTGGTTTACTATTTGCGGGGGCTTGAAGCGCTTGATCTAGGAGACTATGATTCAGCGGTGGCTGACTTCGACCGAGCTATTGACCTGGAACCAGGATCCGGCAACATAGAGGATTTCCACGCAGTAAGAGGATACGTTCTATACCAGAAAGGACTCTATTCAAAGACCCTTAATGACTTTACCCATTTGATCGAAAAAGGGATTGTTATCAGACCAGAGATCCTCTATTTTCGAGCTTTAGCATATGAAAAAGAAGGTGAAATCCGTGATGCGATCCAGGATATGGAAAAGTGTCTTCGCGCTGATCCAAATAGGGAAGTCTATTGGGAAAAGTTAAATGCCCTCAAGGAACTAAAAAAGCACAAGGGACCGATAACGGTTTCGGTACCCATCCAAAAAGAGTCAGAGAATCAAACCATTTAAGCAAGAACGCCTGTTGTAGCGCAGGTAATTTCCGGTAAATAAATACAGTTTATGGCGGGAAAGGAATCCGCATCTCTCATCTGAAAAGAACCTTTCAAAAGAACTTGTCCCACTCTGTCCCACCCTAAAAAGACCAAAAAGAAAAAAATATTTTATCCCACAGATGATTTTTTTGGAGGATGGTGGGGGATGAGGTCATGGAGGATTGAGGTTTTGCCATTCAAAAAAAGAGCAATCCAGATCACGGGCGGGCGTTTTAGCCATCAATTTAAAGTAGGAAAATTAGGAATCCGAAAATGTACTGAGTTGTATAGGAAAAATTTATCATTTCGTTCATAGAGATATCAATACTACTCCATCAGTCCACCCCCCTAAAGTTTATCCATCATAAAGATTCTCCAATGGTTTTTGTTCCAAAAAAAACTTGAAATACTGCCATAAGAAGAATATCATCATTTTAACATTAATCTTACTAATAAAAACCGAAGAAATCTCAGCAAAATCTCAATCATGATCGAATAGAGATTTTTGGTCGAGGGATAAATGTGGGGGGCGAAACTGACAATCGGGATATTCTCAATATATCTCAGGTTTACCCAATCCCCGGACTTGAATATATTAACAGGTTTTTGACCCCCCTAATATACAGGGTTTTTGTCAAGATAGTCCCAGGCAAAAGATGAAGGATATATCTGACAGCTTTGCGAAATCTGGTCGAATGTGGTACGCAAGGATCATGCACGAATCCAAAACTCGTCAGTAATCTCTTATGAAATATCTTCGCAGGTAATGAACATGTCTACAAAACCGACATATAAACGAGAAGGGGTCAAGAAGGGGTCAAATCTTTGATTGACCTTTCTTCATAACGAGTCCTATATTTTCCCATAAATCTTTTCGAATTTATGGTAAAAGGCATCCTGCCCGAGCCTGGCGCGGTTCATGACATGATACCACGCATCCGTGTATTCTATCCTGAGTGGTCTGGACATGATTTGCGCTTCTATTCAGATCGTTGAAGGTAGGTCAATCAAAGATTTGACCCCTTATCTTATATTGACATCCTCTACTTCACCCCAGCCTTCACGGCCATCGTGGCCATGAACGACTGGAGCTTCAACCTGATGCCCGAACTCAACTACAACCCCATCACCAACCTGGAGATGCGGCTCAGAGGGATTATCCCCGTGGGCGGAAACCAGACCGAATACGGCGAAAAACAGAGCGACTGGCGCGTGGAATTCCGGTTGCGGTATTTCTTCTGATCACATAGAATTTAATAATGAACTGCCACAGCGTAAGAAAAAGGCTTTCGGCCTATCAGGACAAAGAACTGTGCCCAGATGAGCAGGAGCAGATCGAGTCTCGCCTTCAAGGCTGTCCGGAATGCAGCGCACTGTATGCGTAGTTTCAGCATACGTGGAAGGTCCTCGGTGAATTGCCGGATATCCATCCCACACCGGGATTCTATCTGGAGTTTCGTCATCGGCACAACAGGACCCTGGTGAATGTATTGGGCATAGCGGTCGGGATCGCCCTCTTTGTCTCCATCA
>CAYPQJ010000167.1:0-9597 GCA_964412835.1 uncultured Desulfobacteraceae bacterium
ACCCATAACATGATGTAAAGCACCGGGTGCATCGAGTCTCGGTTGTCTTGGCATAAAGAAAATCTATCTCCTTTATAATAAACTGTCAAGTTGTTTTGGAACCAACGTCCCCATTTTCACTTGCGGAAAATAACTTGCATTACCATATTGGGAACACTATGATGGGTGGATGAGAATCATTGCCAAAAGCCGACTTCGGCAATATTGGGAAAAAGCAGGGAATGAAAAATCGCAACACTATTTAAATGAGTGGTATCACTTTTGTGTAAAGATGAAATGGGCCACGCCGCAGGATGTCAAAAATACCTTCCGCCATGCTTCTTTTTTGAGCAACAACAGGGTTGTATTTAATGTTAAGGGGAATGACTACCGTATCGTGTGCGCAATGGATTACCCCAGGCAGGCCATGTATATTAAATTCGTCGGCACTCATGATGAATACAATGCCATAAATGCGAAGGAGATAAGATAGTCATGGTAAAACCGATTCGGGATGAAAAATCCTATAACGAGGCCCTGAAACGGATTGAGTTGCTTTGGGGGTCTAAAATCGGCACGCCGGAAGGCGACGAATTGGATGTGTTGATGATTCTCGTTGAGGCCTATGAAGACAAGCATTATCCCATGCCCCCTTCCGATCCGGTTGCCGCCATCCTCTTCAGGATGGAACAAATGGATTTGAGGCGACAAGATCTAGAGCGGTATATCGGCCCCAAGAGCCGGGTAAGCGACGTATTAAATCGGAAGCGGCGTCTTTCAATGAAACAGATTGTCAAACTACATTACGGTATGGGTATTCCTTATGAAAGTCTGATTGACGAAAGCCTGAGAGCCTAAGCCTAAATGGACGTCTTCCGATCCCCTCTCAGGGTCTCCCGCTTCTTCTCGGTAGCCTTCCGATCAGCAAAACCCGTTGAGGGGTCAAACATCACACCGTAACTTTTTTCGGCTGCTTTAAGGCTCACATAGCCCTCCCGCACATCCGCTTCCACCCGCGCCACATCCCGTTCCAGCGGGTCACCGTATCCGCCGCCGCCGGCCGCATCCATGGTCACCACATCGCCGGGTTTCAACTGACTGAGGCCGTAGGGATTACCGGGCTTTCCGTTCACAAGAAATGTGGCTTTGGCACCTTCACCACCCCCAAAAAGGCCTTCGGGGGCATACTGGTGCCGTCCGGACTGAATACCCAGGTTCACCGGCGGAAGGGGGGCATAAGCGTCGTCCGGAATTTTCAAAATCATGCGCCTCCCCAGCCCCCCCTTCATGCGACCGATGCCGCCTGAATCAACCATCAATTCCCGTTTTTCCACGATCAGGGGGGTGTCGCTCTCAAGGATTTCCACGGGCGTATTGGCCCCGTTGGCAGGAAATATATAGACGTAGTTACCGTCCCCCCGGCTACTGGCACCCATGCCTCCGCCACGAATTCGCACCGAATGCCAGGGTCGTCCATCCCCGTGCCGGCCATAGAGCACATTCATGTTGGCGGGCGTTCCACCGCTTCCGGCGATCACCCGGTCAGGCAGAACATCCGCCATGGCCCGATAGACGATCTCCGTTATAAAATGGCCGATCTGCATGCGAGCCGCCACGGCCGCCGGGAATTTGCAGTTCACCACGCTCCCCAACGGCGCCTCCATGGCGATGGGGACGGTACAGCCGTCATTATTGGGGATATCCGGGTCAAACATGCTTTTCATGGCCATGAACACATAGGCGTAGGTGAAATTGAAGACCACATTCCCCCCCCAATCCACCTGCGGGGAAGACCCTGCCAGATCCACCATAATATCGCTTTCTTTCACGTGCACGGCAGCCTTGATGACAATATCATCCTTCCCTTCCATCTGTTCAATGATCCCGTCCGCCCGGTACACTCCGTCGGGAACTTTCGCTATGGCTTCCCGCATACTTTTTTCCGTGCGGTTAATGATTTCATCGGCCAGATCGTCGAGTCCCGCCAGTTTGTATTCGTTCAGCATCTGGGAAATTTTTTCAGCGCACACATGATTGGCGGCAATCTGGCTTCGAATATCTCCGATCACCTCGTCCGGGGTCCGCACATTCCACTTGATCATTTCCACCACCGATTCATTGAGCAGGTCCCCGTCGTAGAGTTTCACAAGCGGAATAAAGAGACCATCCTCATAAACATCATGGTTATCGGAGGAAACCCGGCCGCCGATGTCCGAATGGTGAAACACGCAGGCCGTAAAGGCGGTCAGTTTCCCATCATGAAAAATGGGGCTGAACACGCACACATCGTTTAAATGACCCGCCAGGGCCCAGGGATCGTTGGTGATATAGACATCGCCCGGATGGTAGCTCTCCTCGGGAACCTGAGTGACCAGTTTCTTGATGCCCAACGCCATGGCGCCGGACTGCCCGGGGGTGGCAAAAGACCCCTGTGCCAGCTCCCTGCCTTTGCGGTCCGTAAACATGCAGGTGTAGTCGTGCGCGTCCCTTAACAGACTTGAAAAAGCGGTACGCGCCACAGCACTGTCCGCTTCATCCACAATGGAGATCAGCCTTCGCCAGAGAATTTCGATGGTAATGGGATCAAAATGTTGAGCCATGGTTTCCTCCCTTTTTCAAAGGGGGCAGTTGTCAGGGAGCAGAAAAATCAGTTTCAAGTTTCATCCTGCCCCCTACTCCCTGCTCCCTGCACCCTCTAGTAATCAATCCAGTTCAATCCACAAAAACCCGTATTTGTCCACGGAAACAGAAGCATCCTCCCCCACAATCACCGTAGATTCCCGCTCTTCAACGATGGCCGGGCCTCGAAACTCTGCGCCACTATTCAGTTTGTACCGGTCATACACCGTATGGGGAATGTACGTTCCGGCATTACCGGAGTAGGCCTGTCGCTCGCCTTTGACCGCATCCGACAAGGTGTAATCGCTTTTCTTGAGTTCGGGCAATTTCAGAAGGCGCTCGGGCAAACTGGCGCGAACCTTGAAGTTGATAAATTCCACGGCGGAATCGGGATAGGTCCGCCCGTACAGCTTTTCATAAACCTGGTCGAACCGTTTGCGAATCTCTTTGGGATCAACGGTTGAAAAATCCCCTTCAGGGACAGAAACATTGGTTTCCGATCCCTGGCCCACGAACCGCACATCCACGGACCGGTCAAACCGGATCCCTTCGCTTTCCCCACCCGCTTCCAGGGTCCGGGCCCCTTCTGTTTCCATGTTCGAAAAAATCTTTTCAATCTCTGCATAATCCGCTTCCATTAGAGAACTTTTGTGGCTCCGCACCAGGTCAAAGGCCCTGGGGGCCGTAAAAAACCCCAGAGCAGATCCCACCCCCGCATTGGGGGGCACAATCAACCGTTTGGCGCCCAGTTTCCGGGTGAGCCCATAGGCATGAACGGGTCCCGCCCCACCGAATGCGATGACCGTCACCAGTTTGGGATTGCCCCCTTTTTCGGCGATATGGGTCTTGGCGGCGCCGGCCATGGTTTCGTTGATGAGGTCGTGAATACCCCAGACCGCCTGCACGGAAGAAACGTTCAGCGGTTCGGCAATGGCCGTTTCAATACCTTTAGTGGCGGCATCCTTGTCGAGCTTCATCTCGCCGCCCAGAAAATAGTCCGCATCCAGGTACCCGAGAGCCAGATCCGCATCGGTGACACAGGGTGATTCCCCTCCCCTGCCGTAGCAGATGGGACCGGGTTCCGCGCCGGAGCTCTCGGGGCCGACTTGAAGGGTTCCCAATCTACTCACATGGGCGATACTCCCCCCGCCCGCGCCGATTTCCATGAGATCCACCACCGGCACCTGTATGGTCAGGCCGCTCCCCTTCATGAACCGCTGCACCCGACCCACCTCAAAGGTGGGCACCACGCTGGCGACCCCCCCCTGAATGAGACACGATTTGGCGGTGGTGCCCCCCATATCAAAGCAGAAAATCTCTGGAATATTAAAAAGTTTTCCATAATACTGACCGGAGATGACCGCCGCGGTGGGACCCGATTCAATGATGCGAACCGGAAACTCCGCCGCCGTCTTAATTGAGGTAATGCCGCCGCTGGAGAGCATAATAAACAGTTTACCGGTGGAGCCCAACTGTTCCAGCCTTTTGGCCAGTTTGTAGAGATATTTTCCGGTAAGGGGTTTCACATAGGCATTGGTAGCCGTGGTACTGGTCCGCTCATATTCCCGGATCTGGGGCAACACCTCATAGGAGATGCACACGGAAACATCCGGTGCCTCCTCCAGAATAATTTCCTTGATCTTTTCTTCGTGGGAAGGATTCTCAAAGGAGTTCAAAAGACAGACAGCGATGGATTCAACACCCATACCCAGCATTTGTCGCACGACCGGCCGCACTTCATCCGGGTCCAGGGGCTTTAGCACCGTGCCGTCGCTTCGCACCCGTTCATCCACTTCAAACCGAAAACTGCGGGGAATCAGGGGTTTTGGAAATTCAGCGAACACGTCGTAAGGGGCGTAGCGGATTTCGCGACCCAGTTCCAGCACGTCCTTGAAGCCCCGGGTGGTGATCAAACCGGTTATGGCGCCTTTTCGTTCGATGATGGAATTGATCACCAGGGTGGTACCATGGATCACCTCGTCCAGGCTTTTTACAAAACCGGGGACCCTCTCATCCAGTTGCCGGATACCGTACTCCACCGCATCGGAAGGATCACCGGGCGTGGTCAGGCATTTGTTGATGGTGAGTTCCCCGGTCCGGTCATTGAGCAGGACAAAATCGGTAAAGGTCCCGCCGATATCGCAGCCCAGCCGGTAGATTTTATCAGACATGCAGGTCTCCTTTTTCTCCATAACGTACGGGCGAATAATTATTCGCCCCTGCGCTTCTCATCCAATGCGGCCATTATTTTCTCGGGTGTAATGGGAAGGTCCCGAATGCGCACCCCGATGGCATCGTAAACCGCATTGGCAATGGCCGGCGCTGTGGGAACCAGTCCCGGTTCACCCACCCCTTTGGCACCGAAAGGACCTGTCTTGTCATGGGTTTCAATGCAATCAATCTCAATGGGAAAATCGAGATCCGGTGCCGAGAGGATTTTGTAATCGAGAAAATTGGGATTCAAATTACGGCCCTCATGGGTTTTATACTCTTCGGACAGGGCATACCCGATCCCCTGGGCCAAAGCCCCGTAAATCTGCCCCTTAATGGTCTGCCGGTTCAACACCTGGCCCACGTCATGGGCTGCAACCATCTTTATGATTTCCACCTTTCCGGTTTCAAGATCCACCTCCACCACGGCCCCTTGGGCACCCACAATGTAGGTTGAGCTCATGTTGCCACGCCCCGTCCTGGGATCCAGCATCTGGTTCGGAGGATCGTAAAAAGCTTCTTCAATGACCATGGTCCCCTGCTCCTTGTAGTGGGCGGCGCGGAGGATTTCCTCCAGGGTCACATGAAGATCGGGATCATCGGGTTCTGCTTTCAGAAAAATGCGATTTTCCTTCATGTCAAAATCGGAAGGATCGAAAATGGTCTCGTAGTCCAGATCGGGAATCTCAAAATCCGGGTCTTTTCGTTTTATCTTTTTCATGCGGCCTTTAACGCGAAGCATGAAATGCTCACTGGCCAGTTCAAAAATCTTTTTCCGGGCTTTGTCCGCGGCCATGATAGCGGCGTTGCATGACGTAAAGGCACCGCGGCTGGCGTGAGTCCCCACATCCCAGGGACAGGTGGCCGTATCGCCCGTCACCACTTTCACATGATCCACACTGACCCCCAGGGCCTCCGCTGTGGCCAGGGCCAGGGCCGAATCAAACCCCTGCCCCATTTCCACACCACCGGAAACCACCGAAACATCGCCGAAGTCATCAATCTTTAAAATGATTCCGGACCCATCCGACCGGTACACCCGACCGGAACCGCCCACATGAAACAGGGCCGCCATGCCCACGCCCCGTGCCTTGGCCGGTGTGCTTCCCACAAGGGTGGTGCATACATGGGCGGAGCCGCGCTTGAGATCGCTCTTTCCACAAATGGACTTCCAGTCCAGTTTTTCAGCCACCGATTCCAGGCATTCCTTCATACCGCAGGTGGAAATCTTGAGGCCCATGGGGGTGGTCTCATCGGGGATGTTGCTGTTGATTCTTCGGAATTCGAAGGGATCAATACCTGCCGCTTCAGCCAGCTGATCCATGTTGCTTTCCATGGCCCAGGCCACCTGGGGATTGCCGTACCCCCGCATGGCCTGACAATAGGTGTTGTTGGTGTAGACAATGGTGGTCCTGAACAGGACGTTGGGCACCCGGTAAATGGAAGAGGCCGGAATCATCATGACGCTGGGCGTGGTGGCACCCCAGGACGTGTAAGCCCCGTTATCCAGAACCATTCGGATGTCCCGCAGCACCATTTTTCCATTTTGGTCGCACCCCTGGATAATGTGGGTTTCCGTGGGCTGACGGGGCGAAAGGGCCGTGAATTCCTCTTCACGGTTGAAAACCATTTTCACCGGCCTCCCGGTCTTATACGCCAGGAGGATGGAGATGAATTCATAGCCGTGGGTATCCAGACCCGTACCGAATGAACCCCCCAGGGTGGGAACAATCACCCGGGTTTTCCGGCCTTTAAGGCCCATATCGCCAAGGGCCTGATTGAAATCGTTCTGGGCCAGAAAGGGGATCTGGGTTTTGGTGCGCATGATCAGGTTGCTGGAGAGATCAAACTCCGCAATACAACCGGCGGTCCCCATACAGGACTGCTGTATCAGCGGCGTTGTATAATTTTCTTCTACCACATAAGCGGCCTCTTCCCTGGCCCTTAGAACGTCACCGGTGGCGAATTTCCACGGCACCGGAACAATGTTGTCCGTTTTGGGCCGACCTTTGAGGTCTGTCTCATGGACGATTGGAGAACCGTCCCCAAGGGCTTCGGTAGGGGAAAAAACGCCCGGGAGTTCCTCATATTCCACCCGGATCAAGTCGATGGCTTCAGCGGCGATATCCGGGTCCGTTGCCGCAACGGCCGCCACCTCATCCCGGAACTGCCGGACCTTGTCCCGTTTCAGGGCAAAATTGTCCTTAATGAACCCAATGCGAATCTCCGGTGTATTGTAGCCGGTAATGACCGCGCGGACCCCGGGCAACTTCTCGGCCCTGGACGTGTCGATATGTTTTATTTTCGCATGGGCATGATCACTGAACTTTATTTTGCCGTACAGCATGCCGGGAAGCGTCATATCATGGATATACATTGCCTTTCCGGCCGCTTTGTCCGGCGCATCGGGTCTGGGAACTTCGGCGCCGATAAAACTAAACTGGGTCATGTTTGGTCCTCTAGGTTTTAGCTATTAGCGGTTAGCTTTTAGCTCTTGGATAAAACAAATCAAATCTTTCTTTTTCATTCCTAACAGCTAATAGCCAACAGCTAACAACCAATAGCCATTCTCCAACAACACACATCAAGATCATGCGTCATTGGCCCCAAGGACCTCCGAGGCCCCCTTAATGGACTCCACAATCTGCACATACCCGGTGCAGCGGCAGAGATTTCCGGAAATTCCCTTTCGGATCTCTTTTTCCGTGGGATTGGCGTTTCGCTTCAACATGGCTTTGGCACTCATGATCATACCGGGAGTGCAGAATCCGCATTGAATGCCGCCGTTTTCAACAAACGCCTTCTGAATGGGATCCAATTGATTCCCCTCACCCACAAGGCCCTCAATGGTGGTCACGGTTTTTCCATCCACCTCAAATGCGGGATAGAGGCATGAATTGACACTTTCCCCATCCACCAGGACCGTACAGGCACCACACTCCCCCTGACCGCACCCTTCCTTGGTCCCGGTGAACTCAAAGGTATCCCGCAAAACATTTGAAAGCATTTTGTGGCTCATGACTTCCGCTTCCACGGCATGTCCATTCAAATTGAATCGGATCAGCTTTCGAAGTGGGGAATCGTAAAGCCCCACAGTGGGTTCCGGGCTGTCCATTTTTTTCGGTTCGGTGCCGGAAACAGCAACATCCTGACTTGATGCCTGTTTCGCCTGTTTAAGGGCTTGCGCCATGGCCCGTTTCACCATGACGCCGGTAATGGTCCTGCGATAGATTTCGGTGGATCGCACATCGGTGATGGGGGTCACTTCGCCTGCTGCC
The DNA here is from genome assembly GCA_964412835.1 of uncultured Desulfobacteraceae bacterium. Lineage (GTDB taxonomy): Bacteria > Desulfobacterota > DSM-4660 > Desulfatiglandales > Desulfatiglandaceae > NaphS2. Next base: position 8,088 of record CAYPQJ010000167.1, read on the forward strand.
TTATCCTGGATTTCCAGCAGCAGCTCCGGGTTAATTTCTTTTCCTTCCACAAAGGCTTCCACACCCTGAAGCCTCAGGGGTACGGGCCCCACGGCCCCGGCCGAAACACGACACTTTTTACAGACATCACCCTCCATCTGTACGCAAACAGCCACATTGGCAAGGGCAATGTCCTGCGCCACCCGACCGGATTTGAGAAATGCCACGCCGGTATTCAGGGGCATCTCGGGGATCTTAATAGCTGCCAGCACCTCACCGGGTTGCATGCAGTGCTGTCCCGGACCCTGAAAAAATTCCTGGATGGGCACTTCCCTTTCACCTTCGGGACCCGCAATGGTCAACACCGCCTCCATCACCATCAACGGGGGGGCGCCGTCAGCCGAAGGGGCGGCATTACACAGATTCCCCCCCACGGTGGCCACATTCCGGATCTGGGGATTGGCCACCATGGAAGCCGCCTCCGTCAATGCAGGACAATGACTGGCCACAAGGGGATCCGTTTCAATTTCCCGCCACAGGGTCATACTGCCGATCCTCAGGACATTACCGGTTTTCCTAATCCCGCACAATTCGGCAATCCATCGAAGGGAAATCAGGGCATCGGGCTGCCAGATGTTCTGCTTGACCCGTATCATGGCATCGGTGCCACCCGCCACATATCGGGCCCGCCCTTGGTATTTTTTCATCAACCCGAAGGCCTCATCCAGGCTTCGGGGCTGGTAATATTCATAACGTTTCATTCATTCTCCCATCCAAGGGGACGCCCTTTATATCTTTACATTTCATGAAAGTCACCCATATTTCAGGTCTTTGAATTCGAAATGTAAAGATATAAAGGGCGTCCCCTTCTACTTCTCACGCTACTCTTCCCGGTTGTCAAATACCCGCTGGCTTTTCCTCTCCGATCTGGGCAGGATGCCGTAAGCCACCATTTCCACCCCGGCGCTCACCATGATCTGTTTCTTGACTTCCCGGGAAATCCGGTTTATCAAATCGTCATATTGCGCTGTGTCAACACCTTGGGCCGCCTCAACCTTAATGCGCATATAATCCCGGCCGTCTTTCTTTCGATCCACAATAATCTGATATTCGCTGCCGATCCCCTTTATGCCCGACAAAACGTGATCCACCTGGCCGGGATAAATATTGACGGCCCTGAAAATGATCATATCGTCGGAGCGCCCTAAGATTCGATCATGCCTTGGCAGGACGGAACCGCAGGGGCACCGGCCGGGGATCAGCCTTGTAAGATCTCGTGTTCGATATCGGATAAGGGGAACCGCCTCTTTTGCCAGGGTTGTCACGACCATTTCTCCAATCTCCCCTTCAGGAACCGGTTTCAGCGTATCCGGGTCCAAAATCTCAAGGATATAATAGTCGGCCCAGTAGTGGATTCCCTTGTGGTGGACACAGTCCAATCCTGTTCCGGGGCCATAGAGCTCCGTCATCCCCGGAATGTCAAACAGGTGTTCGATACCCAAAAGATCTTTAACCTGCTTTCTCATGGCAT
>CAYPQJ010000168.1:0-9476 GCA_964412835.1 uncultured Desulfobacteraceae bacterium
GCATATGACATCACCAGGTCGGCCCCGGCCGTGTGCAGCTTTGAGATACTTCTGTCAAGGGTGGCCCGGCTGATAATCTGGATATCGGGTCGCAGCCTCCGGCAGTAAATGGTCAGGTAGATATTTGTGGGATCATCGTGGGTGGTGATAATAACCGATGGCGCCTCCTTGATCCCTGCCCGTTCCAGTATTTTGATGTCCGCAGCACTTCCATAGATATACCGGTCATCTTCGATGAGCCTCTTATTTTTCTCAATGATCCGATAATCAATGCCCCCCTCCTCCAGCGCCTCTGCGGCGGCGCGGCCAACCCGGCCGCCTCCCAGGATAAGGACCGGTGCCGGGGATTTTTGATAACCCCCGAAATGTTTATCGTAGTTTTTAAGTTGTTCCGCTGATCCAGCCAATAGAAAAACGGTCGTGGAATTGATCACTGTTGTGGCGTTAGGGATTTCAAATGTACCCCCTTCCCAAACACCCACAACCGTAATGCCTATTGTCTCGCGCAGCCTGCTTTCCTGGAGAGTCTTGCCTACCAGAGGCGTCCTCATGGCGGGGGCCTCAGCGATCAGAAGGGATTCAATGCTTCCAATGACGTTTGCCCGGGTGCTCGTCCCGATCACTCTTCTTGACAATGATTGCCCCAGTAGCTTCATGAATTGGAAAACGTAAGTGCTTCCAGCCAGCTGTAAAATGTCCACGGAATCATCCAGATCGGCATTTGCGGCAATAGGGACCTCTTTAGAAATCTCCCGGATTGTGAAGGCGATGTTTGTATTCATCATGTCGTTGCTATTGGCGACCACCAGGGCAGCCGTGTGTGCCCTGAGGCGTCTGTAAGTTTCCGGGTCACTCAACTCACCTGCCACTACGTTATAGTCCAAGTCGATCAGATCCAGTGCTTTGTGTATATCCTCCGCAACAATGACATATTCATACTGATACTGTCTCAGCCTGTCGATAAGATTCATGGTGATCGGATCGTAATTTGTCAGAATCACATGACCTTTCATGTCCTCGGGCAATTCTCGAGGCGCCATGGCTCTTGTCTGGGCCTCAAGCCATGGTGCATAAAAGAATTGAATGAAAGTGAAGGGAAGCATGATGAGAAGCAATATGATACCGGATAGGAGCACAACCATAACGAACAGTCGCCCCAAGTCCGAGGTGAACGTGATATCACCGAAACCGAGGGTGGACATGACCGTAAGGGTCCAATAAAAGCCTGTAATCCAGCTGAATTCCCTGTTTTCCAGCATCATCAGGAAGTGAAACAGGACACTGTAGATGGTGATCAGCGTTGCCAGGATGAGAAGAAACTTCATTAACATCTTGACGTTTCTCTCTTGTCTTTTCCCAAAAGCGTAGAGGAACTGTCCCATTAGAAATTTCATAATAAACATCTCCCTGCCCACCTGTCCCGTGATCCTTAAGGATCATGAGAACATTGGCGCCAAGAATACCCATACCCCCGGGCGCTTGTCAGCGCTTTTCCGCTTCTTCCTTGAAGTGCTCTATCTGGCTTTCCAGCCCTATGGCGCCTGTTACATCCACCACAAACGCGATACCCGTACCCGGTTCTTTAAATCGTCCGGCCTCGTAAATGGCGCCCAGCACCGGGTCCACAAGCCTCTCTTCCAGGAGGAAGAGGACCACGTCGGTCTGCGCTTCAAGGGTCAGGCCGAAGAAGGTCTTTGCCTCGTGTATACCGGTACCGCGAGCCGGAATGATGGTGGCCCCCGTGCCGCCGGAAGCCTTGGCGGCGTCTATGATTCGATCGGTTTCCGTGGTCTTTACCATTGAGACAATCAACTTTAATTTCATGTCATTTCTCCCTAGCCGTCTTTAAACTCCGTAGCTCCATCCAGTGTGCCAACTGAGCGTATCCCATCACGCTCATTATGGGAAAGACGCTTGCAAAGGCGATCAATCCGAATCCGTCCAGTACAGGATCGCGCCCCGGAATCGTTTCCGCCAGCCCCAGGCCCAGGGCAGTAACCAGGGGCACGGTCACCGTCGAGGTCGTGACCCCGCCTGAATCATAGGCAAGGGCGATAATCTCCCGGGGAGCGAATATTGTCTGGATCACGACAATCACGTATCCTGCAATGATATAAATATAAAGTGGGGTTCCCGTCACGATGCGAAACGTGCCGATGCCTATTCCGATGGCCACCCCGGTTGCAACAGCCAGCCTCAATCCCCACTGGCTCAGACTGCCCCGCGAGACCTCATGCGCTTTGTAGCACACGGCGATCAGCGCCGGCTCAGCAACCGTCGTGGCAAATCCGATCAATATGCCGAAAACATAGACCCAACCATAGGCATGCCAGGGAGCGCCTGCCGGGGCTGTTTTCGCACCGAAAACAAATTCGGGGGATGACAATTGTTTCGCCATAATCTTACCGATGGGAAACAGAGCGGTTTCCAGCCCCTCCAAAAAGAGGGTCAGACCCACCAGGACGAATACAAAGCCCGCCACCACGCGCTTCCAGTTGGGTATGGGCCGCCGTAAAACCACGAGCTGAAAAAACATCAGCAAGGCCAGGACCGGCAAGACGTCTTTAACCGTCAGTGCGAGAGCATAACCGAATGTAATCAGTAGTTCCATCTGTACCCATAGCTCAGCTGAAAAGAACGATGCCGTAACCCATAACGAACACGATGGGCAATAATGAGGCAAACGCGATAAGTCCGAAGCCATCCACCAGCGGATTACGCCCACGGATGGTGGAAGCCAGACCTACACCAAGGGCCGCTACCAGGGGCACGGTCACCGTCGACGTGGTGACGCCACCGGAATCATAGGCAACACCCACAATCTCTTTCGGCGCAAAGCCGGTCATGATCATAACGGCAATGTAGCCACCGATGATCAGGTAGTGAACAGGCCATCCCTTAAGGATTCGGATGAGTCCCACCAAAATAGCAACACCTACCGAAAATGCAACCGTCAGCCGGAGCCCCAGGGCATAGGATTCCATGGATGCCGGATCAGAGTTGATGAGTTCCCCCTTGGCTGCCACCTCTGAAGCCTCTTCCGCTACTGCGATAAGAGCCGGCTCCGCGATGGTCGTGGAAAAACCGAGTCCGAATCCGAACAGGAGCAACCAGAAAAGGCTTCCCTTGAGGGCAAAGGCCTCCGCCATGGCCTCACCTATGGGAAAGAGTCCTATCTCCAGCCCCACAACAAAAAGGGCTAACCCTAAAATGACGAGAAGGAGCCCGACGAATACATTCAAGAGATCGGGGAAAGGCTGCCGCACAACAGCCAATTGAAAGATCAAAATAACGAGTATGATCGGAAGGAGATCTCGACAGGCCCCAACGATATTCAGGCCAAATCTCCTGAGCGGGTTGACAATATATTCTAACAGTTCCTTTTTTCCGGCCATATGTTTTTAAATTCTGTTATAAAGCGTTGTTACAGCATGCCATAAAGATCTTCGCCAGTTGAAGGATTACATCTTCGGCAAATCGCGTCAATACTTTTTGGGTCTGACCCGAGCGGTGGCTTTGGCTTGAAGCGGGTTATCGGGCCAATAGTGTTTGGGGTATCTTCCCTTGAGTTCTTTTTTCACCGGTGTGTAACCGGTCTTCCAGAAACCCGCCAGATCCCGGGTGATCTGAACCGGACGACCGGCCGGGGAAAGAAGATGAATCAACAGGGGTTGACGTCCGCCGGCCACGGTTGGGGTCTTGAAAAGGCCGAACATCTCCTGCAACCGGACAGCCAGCACCGGTACCGTGCTACCATAGTCGATGGGAATCCGTGAACCGCTGGGAACCACCAGGTGGGTGGGCGCCAGCACATCAAGGGCTCTTTGCTGTTGGTGGGAGAGAATGCTGAAAAGGGCCCCCTTGAGATCTATCCGGGCCAGCTCGCTCAACCGATCCATATTGACCAGGTAAGGGGCAAGCCAGTGATCCAGGTTCGATTCAAGCCCTTCGTTCGAGACGTCGGGCCAGGATTCTTTATCATTCAATAAACGCCGTAGAAAACAGACGCGTCCCTGCCATCTGCGGAGGCGCTTACGCCATGGCAGACAGCTGATACCCTGTTCTTTGATGCCCTCGATAAAAACTTTCATCACCTTTTCGGAATCCGGCGCAGGCAGACGTTCATTCCGCAGGGTAATGGACCCCAGTTTCAGGCTTTTTTCTGATTTCACCCGGCCCTGTTCCCTGTCCCAGGTTACGGATTCAAACCATTGAAGTTTGTCCTGAAATTGTGTCAAGAGGGTGTTCAGGCGGTAAGACGCGGCTCTGTAAATCCTGGCTTCACGGCCTTTGCCATCCAACTCCGCCGCCACCAGAAATGGTTCGCCGCCAAGGGATGAGGTTTCATCCAGAAAGGCCCCACGGCCGCTGCTCAACAGGAATTTTCCATTAAACCCTGATCGAAGTTGTGCAATCCGATCCGGATAGGCCCACGCCAGCAACCGCCCCAGATCATCCGTATAGCCGTTTTCATCCTTTATACCGAGGCGTCGGCGTAAGTGCTCCGAAACGCGCATGGTACGGAATACGGCCCCTTTATCCACGGTAGCCCCCGGAATGGCAAGGGGCCGGTTTTGCCGCGCAGCACGAATAAGATCCACTCGAAGTTCGACGTCCGCGTTCTGTCGATTCGGTTCAAACCGCACCACATCCCGTTCTCCAAACAAGGCCGCCAAATCGCAGGCAACAGCCCCCTCCCCTATGAACTTGGCGGCAATCAACATGTGCGCCAGCCTCGGATGAACCGGCAGGTCCGCCATCAGCCGGCCATGTCGGGTTACGCTGCCTTTGTGATCCAGAGCGTTTAAACTTTTGAGCAAATCACGGGCGCGTTGAAATGACCCCTCAGGCGGATAATCGAGCCATTGAAGGGTCCCGGGATCATCCACACCCCATATGGCCAGTTCAAGAACCAGGCTTGCCAGATCCGCCTCCAGGATTTCAGGCCGGTGTGCCGCGGCAAGGGTCGGATGCATCTGTTCGGACCACAGGCGCAGGCAGAGACCGGGAGCGGTACGTCCCGCACGGCCTCGCCGTTGATCGGCCGACGCACGGGATACGGAAACCGTCACCAGTCGGGTAAGTCCGCTTCGAGGGTCAAAGCGTGGGGTTCGCTGCAGGCCGCTGTCCACGACGACGCGAATACCCTCAATGGTCAAACTGGTTTCGGCAATGGATGTGGCCAGCACGATCTTTCGCAGACCTTCAGACGGCGGCAAAATGGCCTGGTCCTGTTCCCTGCGAGTCAAATTGCCAAAAAGTGGCGCAATGTGCCATTCCGCCCCCAGCCGGGCGGCCTTCAGGCGCCGCTCGATCTTCCGTATCTCGGCCGCGCCCGGCAGGAAGACCAGGATGTTGCCCATCTCCTCACGCACCGCGGAGAGCACCGCCCGGTAAAGGTTATCCTCAGACCAGACCGGCGTGTGAGGACCCAGATATCGGGTTTCCACGGGAAACAGCCGCCCGGGGCACGTGATCACCGGCGCATGGTTCATCATGGCGGCAACAGGTCCTGTTTCCATGGTGGCGGACATGACCAGAAGCCTTAAATTGCAATTGAGTACCCCCTGCATCTCCAGGCACAGGGCCAACCCCAGATCCGCATCCAGGCTGCGTTCGTGAAATTCATCAAAGATCACCAACCCCACCTTTTCCAGGGATGGATCGCTTTGCAGCATTCGTGTGAGCACCCCTTCGGTAATCACTTCGATGCGGGTTTTGGCACTCACCCGACTGTCCATTCGCACCCTGTACCCGACCCGTTGACCCACACTTTCATTTAACAGATGGCTCATGCGCATGGCGGCGGCACGCGCCGCCAGCCGCCTGGGAGCCAGCACAATCATTTTTTGACCTGCAAGCCACGGCTCACTTAAAAGCGCAAGGGGAATACACGTGGTCTTACCGGCCCCCGGTAAAGCCTCAAGCACCACATTAGCGTTTTCGGCAAGTGCCCACCTCAAATCATTCAGAACCGCATCAACGGGCAGGCCAAAGGGGTTCATGCTTATCTTTTCCAGAAAGACGGATAGAAGATGACCAGGGCAGAGAACATTTCCAGCCGGCCCACCATCATGTTCCAGGCGAGGAACCATTTGCCGGGATCGGAAATATGGGCATAGTTTTCCGATGCGCCGATGGCGCCGAACCCCGGGCCGATATTCATGAGGGAGGCAATGACGGAACTGATGCCCGTCAGATAATCCATGTTGTCCAACAACACCATGACGCACCCGCCCATGAGCACCATGAAAATATTGACGATGAAGTAGCAGACCGAAAGATCGATGATGGTGTTATCCACGGGCCGCTGGTTCAGACGGATGCTCATGACCGACATGGGTTGAATAAATATTTTTCGAATGGCCACATACATGTATTTGAAGATAACCACGTAATGGACCACCTTGATGCCGCTGGTTGTGGAGCCGGCGCAGGCCCCGATAAAACAAACCGCAAAGAGAAACATCTGGGCCGACTGGGGCCACAGTTCGTAGTCGGCGGTGGTAAACCCCGTAGTGGTCAACAAGGAAGTGACCTGAAAGGTCCCGAACTGTATGGATTCCATGAGGGTGGGATAAGTATTTTCCTTCCAGAGAATCCATGAGACCATCCCGCAAAAAAAGAGCAGAAACCCCACATACCAGCGGAACTCCGTATTGATTTTGAGCGACCGCCAGTCCCCGTGCAATATCTGATAAAACAACACAAAAGTGACCCCTCCCAGGAACATGAAGGCGATGACAATCCAGTCAATATACGGGCTGGTGTAATACCCGATACTCGAATTCCACACGGAATAGCCGGATGTGGAGACCGTGCCGAAAGCGGTGCACATGGCGTCAAAAAGGCCCATACCCGCCAGGGCAAGCAGAAAAATTTCCAGCACATTCAGGGCCAGGTATATGCCCCACAGCCAGGTCATGGTGTCCCGGTTTCGGGCTTTAAACCGCTCTTTGGTGATGATCTGACCGGGCGAGGATTCGGCGCGAAAGATGCGCAGCCCCCCTACCCCGTGGGGCAGAAAGATGAGGGTCAGGGTCAGAAATCCCATACCTCCCAGCAAATGGGTTTCGCTTCGCCAGAACAAAAGGCCGTGGGGAAGCGTTTCAATATCCGTGAGGATGGTGGCACCGGTGGTGGTGTACCCGGACATCATTTCAAAAAAGGCGTCCGTAAAAGACGGGATGGACCCGTGAATCATGAAAGGCAGTGCGGAAAGTGCGGAGACCAGCACCCACCCGAAAACGGCCAGGGCGATGCCGTCCTTGATGCCCAACTCATAATCTCTCCTGAAAAACCACCAGAGCGGCAGACCCAGTCCGGCGATAATAATGCCGGAAGCCAGAATGGCGTTGAAGTCCCCTTCGTTGTAATAGAGGGAGCACATCAAGGGCAACAGCATGGAACCGCCGGTCACCAGCAGAAGTGTTCCCAGAACCCGCGCGATGGATGAATAATGCATGATAAAAGTTATCAGTTGTCAGTTGTCAGTTTCTTTAGCAATTTAGGCCCTTATCATCTGGTTTTCCGTCACGGAAAACAAGAAAATCGTTATTTTGTATCCGTTGTCAGTGATAACATAATCTCCAGTGCTGAAAACTGAAAACTGACAACTGATAACTTCAGAGCTTTATCACGGAACCGGATTCTTTATCAAGAGGCGGTTTCCGTCAATCAATATTCGGTGGAGACTGTCCTTATCCGCTTCCGAACCGGACATCAATTTTGCCTTGTGGCGCGGATCAATATGGGCTAATCATGTGGGTATGATGGAACGGTATACGGAGCATATGAAAAGTGAAACCTTTGACGTCATTGTCATCGGCGGCGGCATCACAGGGGCCGCCATCGCTTATGAGGCGGCGTCAAGGGGGCTGTCCGTAGCCCTGTTTGAAAAGGGGGATTTCTCGGAAGCCACATCGGCGGCATCATCCAAACTGATTCATGGAGGTCTGCGGTACCTGAACAACATGGAATATCGCCTTGTTCGGGAATCGCTCCGGGAACGGAGAACCATGGCCAATATTGCCCCCAATTTCGTCTATCCGTTCCCTATGTTGTTCCCGCACTATCGATCGTCCCTCAAGAGCAATAAATGGCTGACCCGAATCGGGTTGATCCTTTACGATTTTCTGGCCGTGGGGAAAAGCAATACCTGGGACAAATCCAAACGCATCCCTTCCCACAAAACCATATCCGCTGAAGAAGCCCTTCGACTTCAACCGATCATCAGGAAGAGAGGGCTGACCGGGGCCTCCCTTTTTTATGACTGTATCAGCATCTGTCCGGAACGGCTGGCGCTGGCATTTATCAAATCCGCCATTCATTACGGGGCCAGAGCCGCCAATTACACCCATGTCACGGCATTTCTCCTGGATGATAAACGGGTTTGCGGTGTTCGGATCCGGGAGCTCATTGCGGATAAAGAATTTGAGGTGCGGGCCCGGATCACCATGAACTGTGCCGGCCCCTGGGCCGACAGCGTACTTTTGCAGTTATTGAAAGATCAAAACTCAGGGCGTCTTACGCGATCTGAAGGCATCCATATCATCACGAAACAGGTCACGAGAGATAACTCGGTTGTGGGCGCCATAACCCCCGGCGGCCGCCACTGCTTCCTAATCCCCTGGCGCGGCCATACCCTGATCGGCACCACGGACAAACCCTACGAGGGACATCCCGATGACTACCGTGTGACCCGCGAGAGCATTCAGGAACTCATTCATGAGGTCAATGGCTCTTTTGAGGGTTTGAATTTAACATGTAATGACGTACTCTACAGCTACGGCGGCCTTCGGCCCCTGCTGGAAAGCCGTAGGAAAGGGACCTACCGATCCTCAAGAAGATATGAAATCCACGACAACATTGTAGACGGGATCGCAGGTCTTTTGACGGTGGAAGGGGGGAAATGGACCACCAGCCGAGGTCTTGCTGAAAAAGCGGTAGACCGTTTACGGGAAAAAACCGGGCTTTCCATCGGCCCTCCCGTATCCGGCAGACAATACCTTAAAGGGTGTGAAATTCACGATTTGAATGCCTTTCTAGGCTGTATCAAAGAGAAGAACCCGGATTTTCACAAAAACACCCTCGATTGCCTGGGGCGACTTTACGGCGCCGACCATGAAAAAGTGCTGAACCTGGCACGAGATGAAAATATTTTAGCCCAACGGATCAACGGCGATGGCGAACTCCTGGCCCAGGTGGTCTACGGGGTGCGCCATGAAATGGCGCGCACGCTGAAAGATATTGTATTGCGCCGTACCGGCATGGCAACCCTGGGCAATCCGGGTAAAAAAATATTGCTTCGCGTGGCCCAGGTCATGGCACGGGAATTAAAGTGGCGCAAAGAAAAGATCTTCGAAGAAGTGGAAAATACATTGGAATTTTTAAAAGTTCCTTCCGAATAACCCCTTTTTTACAGTAATTTCCGGTTAGGTTTTTGCATGCGAAGCATCAAAAATAATTGTAAAATC
>CAYPQJ010000169.1:0-9442 GCA_964412835.1 uncultured Desulfobacteraceae bacterium
GATGTGGATCTCAGCGAATTTGATGCAACGCCGTCCCCTCAGCCCGAAATGGCGGATGATGATCTTCGCAGTCTTCCCCGGGAAGAACAGGAGCAACTGCTCATGGCGGGGCTTGATGTGACGGAAAAGGAGAGGGGCGGGACTTTTCTGCAGATGAACACCCGTGCCGTCCATTGCCACAGCTCCCAGGAGGGCATTGAAGTGCTTTCCATTCAAAAAGCGCTGGCGGAACATGATTGGATTCGCGACTATTACTGGAAGCTGGCGGACGTGGGCGCCGACAAATATACGGCGGCCGCGGAGCTGGGTCTTCACGACGGGTACGTCATCAGGTCCCTTCCCGGAAGCAAATCGGTCTATCCCGTTCAGTCCTGTCTTTATATGCATAAGGACGGCATGCAGCAGAATGTGCACAACATCATTGTTGCGGAAGAGGATTCCGAACTTCACATCATAAGCGGCTGTGCCACCGCGCCCCACCTTAAACGGGGCCTGCATGTGGGAATATCGGAGTTTTTTGTGAAGAAAAACGCCAAACTGACGTTTACCATGATTCACAACTGGGCGGAAGAAGTGCAGGTGCGGCCCCGGTCCGTGGCAAGGGTTGAAGAGGGCGGCCTTTTCATCAACAATTATATCTCCATGAAGCCGGTTCGAAGCATACAGATGTATCCCACAACGTACTTGGTGGGTGAGGATGCCGTGGCGCGCTTTTACAGTATTGTGGTGGGAAGTCCCGGATCCGAATATGATCTGGGGGGCCGGATCTTTTTGAAGGCAAAAGGGACTCGGGCGGAAATCGTTGCCAGGGCCATCAGCAATGGCGGAAAGATGATCGCAAGGGGGCATCTCATCGGAGAAGTTCCAGGAATCAAGGCTCATCTGGAGTGTAAGGGGTTGTTGTTAAATGGCGGCCTGATTCATGCTATCCCGGAATTGGAAGCCCATGCGGATGGGGTGGAAATGAGCCATGAGGCTGCTGTGGGGAAAATCGCCCAGGAGGAAATCTCTTACCTCATGAGCCGGGGTCTCAACGAGGAAGAGGCGACCTCAACCATTGTTCGGGGGTTTTTAAGCGTTGACATCCCGGGGCTTCCGCCTCAACTTCAGGCTGAGATAGACCGGGCCATTGAAGAGAGCGACAAAGACGTTATGTAATATTTCAGGTTTCTCTCTCGGCATCTTTCGCTCACAAGGTGCGGGGGAGAGAAAAGGCACCTTCAAATTTCATCCTGCACCCTGAAAAACTGAAGATCCGAGGTGGTCATTATGATGGAAGGAAAATATGGACGTCCGGAACAGGGGGTCGTCGTGCCGTCTTTGTCCGAATTGAGAGGCAGACAATCGGTGCGGGCAACCTTCAGGCTCAGCGGAAAAGCCATTGAGGCCATCAGTGTGGCGGCCGCCCATATGGGGATTAAACAGAAGTCCCTTTTTGATCATTTGATCGATGATGTGGCATCACTGGCGGTGGTGGCCCGGGAAATAGAATCCAAGCGATTTTTGAGGCTGAAACGGGTTCAGAAAACCTTTGTTTTGAGTCGGCAGACACTTTGCAGCCTGGAGGAGGTTTCAAAGGATTTTGATACACCGAGAGATGCGCTCGTGGAATACTCAATTGCCAGGCTTCTGCCGGTTATTGAGGAAGAGCGAAAAAAGCACGAAAAGAGAAAGAAGATTCTGGAAGAAATCGGAAATTATCTTGAGCAGGGTGAGGAAATTTCCGAAAGGGTTGAAAACGCGCTGGGAGAGCAGGATATGCTCAGTGAAAAACTGAAAGGGGCTGTTTCCACATTGCGCAGCGCCTATGAGACAATGGCATCCTTTGTGGAAAAGGGAAAGGTCATCGAACAGTTTTGAAAACCGGCCCGAGTTGAAAATGCCGTTAATCTCTGATAGGAATGGATCGGAGATGGGTGGAAAGGGTTATGGAACCACTTTCAAATGTGGAAAAGATTTGAGAAAAATCAGGAGTAAAGACTTACGGGTTGGGGGTAGGACAGACATGCCGGATGATATCCAGGAAGAGGTTGAGGAAGAAACGGTTGAAACGCAATCGGAAGAAGAGAGCTTTGCCGATCTGTTTGAGGCATACGATAATAAATTGAGTGAACGTGTTCGGGTTGGGGATAAAATCAGGGGGGAGATTATCTCCATCGGCAGGGACTCTGTTTTCGTGGACACCGGGACGAGGATTGACGGGGTCGTGGAAAAAGGCGAACTGCTGGATGAAGAAGGCGGGCTTCCCTATAAGGTGGGAGACGTTCTGGAGCTTTACGCCATATCCGTCAAGGCGGGAGAGATCCGGCTTTCAAAGGCCGTGACCGGCGCCGGTGGTTTTGAGCTTCTGCAGGATGCCCATGAGGAAGCGATTCCGGTGGAAGGCAAGGTGAATGCCCTGAACAAGGGAGGGTTTGAGGTATTGCTGGGGCAGAAAAGGGCTTTTTGCCCCATCAGCCAGATGGACATCCATTATGTGGAAAAACCCGAGGATTACGTGGGGGAAACCTTTGAATTTCTCATTACCGATTTTGAAGAAGATGGCCGTAACATCGTGGTTTCAAGACGAAAGTTGTTGGACAAGGTCGTGGCAAAGGCGCGGAAAAGTTTTTTTAAAGACCTTGCCGTGGGCGACGAGATAAAGGGCAAGGTGACCAAGCTCATGCCCTTTGGCGCTTTTGTGGAGCTCATTCCGGGGGTGGAAGGGCTGGTTCATATTTCCGAGTTGGGTTGGTCACGTGTGGAAAATCCTGCCGACGTGCTCCAGGCAGGCGACCCTGTAAAGGTTAAGGTGCTCGGCATGGCGCCGGGTGAAAAGCCGGGCCAGATGAAGGTCTCCCTTTCCATCAAGCAAACCTTTGACGATCCCTGGGATACGGTTGCAGAACGGTTTAAAGAAGGCGACGTGGTGGATGGAAAAGTGACCCGTTGCGCGCAATTCGGCGCTTTTGTGGAGATCGAAGCGGGTATCGAGGGACTTGTTCACATCAGCGAAATGAGTTATCGAAAGCGCATCTTGAAATGCGAGGATGTGGTCGCACCCGGCGACATGGTCCAGGTGACGATCAAGGAAATTGATGAATCCCGAAAGCGGATTTCATTAAGCATGCGGGATGTTGAAGGTGATCCCTGGGCGGGGGTTTCCCAGAAATACCAGGTGGGGCAGGCTGTGGAAGCGGTTGTGGAAAAGCACGAAAAATTCGGAATATTCGTCTCTCTCGAACCGGGTATTTCGGCCCTGCTGCCCAAAAGCAGGATCCGGGAGTCGGCCAAGCCGGGTCGTTTTGAAAAATCAAAGCCGGGGGATGCCGTACCCGTTGTAATTGAAAATGTCAACTTGAGCGAACGGAAAATTTCCGTGGGTCCCGGGGATGCGCAGGATGAAGGTGAATGGCGTCGTTTTGTCCCGGGAAAGGATGAAGGGATGGGTTCTCTGGGGGAAAAGTTGAAACAGGCCCTTGCCGCAAAGGACAAAGGTTAGCCTGGAATATTAGAAACTGAAAGGAAAGAATATCGAATATTGAACAAGGAATGTCGAAGGGAAACCACAAACATTCAAATTTGGCGTTTTGAAAGGAGCTTCTGATGATGTCTTCAAAAAGAACCGGATTTTATGTTGTAATTTGTTCAATAGTATTGATCTTTGCAGGGTTTCAACCGGTCCATGCAAAATGGGGAGAGCTTCTGGAAACCTTGACGAAGGCCACAGGCCAGGGTGATAGCCTTTCCACCGGAGAGATTGTGGACGGCTTGAGGGAAGCCCTGGAAATCGGAACGGACAATGCCGTAAAACTGGTGGGCAAAGAGGGCGGGTATTCACAGAATCCTAAAATCAAAATACCCCTTCCCGGTTCCGTTGAGAAAGTTCAAGGGATGCTCAGGGCTCTGGGATATGGGTCCCAGCTTGACGCATTTGACAAAAGCATGAACCGCGCTGCCGAAGTGGCCGCACCCAAGGCAAAAGCCATTTTCTGGGACAGCATTAAACAGATGTCCTTTACGGATGCCAAGGGCATTCTGGATGGCGGGGATATGGCTGCAACCAATTACCTCAAAGAGAAAAGCTCCGGTCAGCTTGAGGAGGTTTTTCGCCCGATCATTCACAAGGCCATGGGGGAAGTGGGTGTCACCCAAAAGTATCAGGATTTGAGCAAACCCATTGAGAACCTTCCATTCGCCCAAGGGGCGGTGCCGGATCTGGACGGATATGTCACCGATGGGGCCTTAAACGGCCTTTTTTACATGCTGGGGCAGGAAGAAAAGAAGATCCGGCAGAACCCGGCGGCAAGGGGTACTGAACTGTTGAAAAAGGTCTTTGGCGGGTCCTAAACGAACGAAAATCCAAAAAGGGAGTCAGCCATGGAACTGGAAGGCAAAAAATTCATTATCCTGGTGGAAGAAATTTTTAATGACCATGAATTCTGGTACCCCTATTACCGCCTCAAGGAGGCGGGGGCACAGGTGGTTGTGGTGGGCTCCGGGAGTGCGGATGCATACAAGGGGAAATCCGGAACCGTGGCGAAGCCGGATGTCAGCGCCGATCAGGTTTCAGCGTCGGAATTTGACGGCATCATCATCCCCGGCGGATACGCGCCCGATCACATGAGACGTTATCCGGCAATGGTTAAGTTGGTCAAGGATATTTTTGAAGACGGTAAGCCGGTGGCGGCCATCTGCCACGCCGGGTGGATGCTCGCATCGGCCGAGGTGCTGGAAGGCCGCACGGTGACGTCCTATTTTGCCATTAAGGATGATCTGGTGCATGCGGGGGCGAACTGGGTGGACGAGGAGGTGGTCATAGACGGTAATCTGATCACCAGCAGGACCCCGGATGATCTTCCCGCCTTTATGAGGGCCTTTATCAAGGTGGCCGGGTCATAACCACAATCTTTTCAATGTGTTCTGGTTCCAAATGCCTCAAGTGGGGCGCATGGAACCAGAATGATACCCCCATCCTTTTTCCCCCAGCGTCTAGCGAACTCATTTCCTTGAGTAGCTTCTCATTCCCCATTCTCTAAGCGATTGTCCTTGACTTTTCTACCCGTTTCAATACTATTCCTAACAAATCGCTGTTCCATCATTACAAATCCTGACTGATTGGCCGGAGGTTTCTCCATGGAGCATCCCCTCAAAACCTGCTTTTTCGCCTCCCGGCAGACGCTGTTTTCCCTGTTGGGAGCGAAGCTTCTTACCTGTAATCCCTGTGGTGCCGAACGTCTGATTTCGCAGGACCTGTCGACCTGCCCTATGGGATGAAGTTCGGGATCCTTTCGGAATTTTAATAGTTTTCCAGGTTATCAATTCCATCTTGCAATAGGTGGAAAACCCAATGCCCAATTTTCCATGTTTTATATCTCAATATGAAAATATATGGACTTTTTTCCATGCTATAAGGGCAATAGATGGAAAATTTTCCACCTATTGTAACTGTTAGCGCTCACAAAATGATGTTGTTAACTGAACAAAAATTAACATTATGCGTAAAATAGACAGATTCAAATTAATTGATACTATAGGCCGTGAACTACAATCACGTATGACTTATTCTGATATTGATATTTATCTCAAAGGATTTGGGATTGATGTTTCTTCAAAAAAGACATCTGGAGCTAATAGCAAATGGGTATATTCAAAAGAAATACTCTCTAATGAACCAGATAATATAATTATTGCCCTTGCTGACGAATTAGAATTAGAGCATTCCTATAAAGGCCCCAAAAATATTGATCTTTCTGATAGTAAATTTTGGTTGCCTAATTGTTTTCGGCTATTTCTCAGCCACCTATCATCATTTAAAGTTCAAACATCACTACTGCAGAAAGCAATAAAATACTATGGAATCAGTGGCTTTGTCGCCCATGAAGATATTGAGCCTACGAAAGAATGGTTAACTGAAATAGAAAAGGCTTTGTTTTCAATGGACGCCCTCGCAGCTATACTGATGCCTGGATTTCATGAGAGTAACTGGACGGATCATGAAGTTGGGGTAGCTGTTGGAAGAGACGTTTTGGTTATCCCTATAAGACGAGGACTAGATCCCTATGGCTTTATTGGAAAGTACCAGGGGCTACAGGCCAAAGATCGAACTGTTAGCCAGGTTGCATCAGCGATATTTGAAATTGTCTTAGCAAATCCAAAAACAAAAACGAAGATGCTTGATTGTTTGGTTTCCCAATTTTTGATGTCAGGAAACATTAGTGACGCAAAGCATTGGCTTGAGGTACTTGGAAAAGTCGGGACCCTATCAGAAAGGCATAGTGAGAAGCTTCGTGAAAGCTTTTCGAGTAATGATATTATTTCAAAAAATGATATTATTCGAAATGCTGCAAACGATTTGCTGAAAAAGCATGGTATGGAGCCTGTTCCGGACCTATCCGAAGAAACATTTGTGAGTGACGAAATACCCTTTTAAAAGGCGCTAACAAATCGCTGGTGCCGACCCAAAAAGCGGGGCGGCACAGCTCAACCGTTGTGCAGAAATAAAATAAGGAACAAAAATGGCAAGTAACTTTCAAGATGATGACCGTGAAAATGCGATGATAGACCTATTTAATCTTTATAAAAATGAAGATGAAGGGCGATCTGGTGTAGACGCATTCCTTGACTTTAATGGGCGTACTGTACCTTTTGAATTAAAAACTACTTCTCAGGGTTCAGTAACAACAGTAAGAGATTTCGGGCAAGACCATATAGTAAAATGGAAAGATAAACATTGGCTAATTGGTTTTTTTCTAAAAGGCGAGGAATATTATAAATATGGTTCCCCATCAATGATGGCAGGATGGATCAAAGGCAAGAAGGAATATATCGCTCCAGATTTTAAGTTAGCTACTCTGGTACCAGCTAAAATAAATATGGAAGACATGTATACCATCGTTGGTAAAAAAGAAATTTATAGCTACGATGACGCAAAAACTATTCAAAAAATGCAGTACAAAAAAGAAAAATATTTAAAATTACAAGATGTAAAAGAAGGATATAGTGCTCAAAGAATGCTCGAAATAATTAAAGATCGAGCAGAATACTTAATAAATAGAGGAAGCACCTTGAACAACCCACACATTCCTTTTAGCTATTTTGATGGCTGGGTAAAAATTACTGAAAACCATGCAGAACAATTACGCACTATGGTAGGTATTTATTTTAAAGGAATCGATTAGCCCCAAAGGCTACCCTTTCAATGCCGTTAAAACACTTACAGCGACATTATAAGCGACTGGAGGTGACACAGAGTTACCGATTTGCCCAAGGATTTGATATACCGCACCAGCAAACTTCCATGATTCAGGAAAACCTTGAATCAATCCAACATCTTGAACAGAAAGTCTAAAATTTCCATTTTTTGCTGGAAAAGCTGAGGCTTTTAGTCTATCTGCTTGAACACCATTGGGCCATATCCCCATATCGCCCCAAGTTTTCTGCCCAGCAGTGCTATTTAAAATAGAAGTTGTATTTCTTTTTCCTGTAAATGCGCTACGTATAGTAGGAGATAGGTTATCAAAGCCAATATCTGGTAATCCTAATGATGCCCTAACTCCTAAAACTCTTGGCAATTTTTCTTCAAACAAAGAGTAACAGGTTTGTGGGGTATTGCCATTACAAAAATGATGTCGTGTATGCGTAGGTTGGGGCACAGAAAATTTTTTGAATTTATTTTTGTTTCTAAAACCTATAAAAAATATTCTTCTTCTAATTTGAGGTATTCCAAAATCTGCTGCATGCATTTCAAATTTAATAATTGAATATTCGGAAAGCTGATTGGTTATATATTTTTTAACAAAACCTTCAAATTTAGGATTGAGAATTCCTGGTACATTTTCAGCGATAAAAGCCTTTGGCTTGATTGTATTTACTGCTCGATTAAACTCGCCCCACATATTCCTTTCATCCTCAATCCCCTTTTGTTCACCAGCAATAGAGAATGGTTGACATGGTGGGCCACCATGAATGACATCAATTTTATCTCGTAGGGGTTTCCAGTCGCTTTTGGTAACATCACCCTCATCAGGCCCACCTTTTATTACCCACTCAGGGCGATTCAAAGTTAATGTGTTCTTGCAGATAGGTATAAGTTCATATGAAGAAATATGTCTATAGCCAGCTCTATCAAAACCTAAATCAAGTCCTCCGCCTCCACTAAATATGCTTAAAGCAGTTAATCCGTTGAATTCAAGCTGAGGCATCAATTTGCCCGGATCAAGCACGGGCGTATTAATTTTATGTATTCTCTTGTGCTCACCATTTTGTGCGCCTAATTTAGCAATGCGCGATTCTTGAGAGATTTTTCTATATTCCTCCCTCTTCTCATCCGATATATCATATTCTTTTCGAGCACCATTCTTGTAAACTGAAGTATTATTATTCGCATAAGTTTGTCTTATATTTAGGCTCATTTGTCACTCCCATCATCAATTTTTGCAATAGGTTGCTCATCAGGAGTTTCAAAAAGAGAAGGTTGTTTGGTTTCATAAATTAAAACCTCTGCTTCCTTAACAAACCATTGTTTCATTGTTTCTTGCTTATATTCTAGGGAGGCATAGAGCTGTCGTTTGAGCTTCGGATCAATCTCTATAACTATCCTTCCTGACTTCCCTCGTGCCATTTTGCCCTCCACCTAAATATTAGCTATCAATGTTATGTTACATATCTAATATAACATGATGTGATTGACGTCAAGTATATTTTTAATGCGAGGTGGTCGCAAAAAGAGAGGCATTAAAACTGGGGAAGGGGACGTCCATCATTAAGTAAGTAACTTGGTATATTGCTAATGCGTGAGGTGCCGTCTCATACCACACTTTTCAGTCGAATTTCACATCAGCGGCCGTCAAAGAGACCTTTACGTTCTTTGCTGCAAGTACTTCGTCTTCCCTTTTCTTTTCAAGCTCTTGGGCGGCCTCGGGATTGTCCATGAGCTGTTTCAGCCTTAAGTCAAGTTTCCTTTTTCTTGAATTACTGATAATACCGTCCAAATGAATTACATAGGGGATCTTTACCCTTCCTATTGTCGCGTGGGAAAATTCATAGAAAATATTTTTCCCATAAATAATGTTCAGATAATTCTCACTTTCAAGGTGAATGGCTGAATTGTACTCCGGATATCTTTCGGTATCGTTGTGTTTCATTTGAACGACTTGCGATTTAAACAGGAATTTGACGATCTTTTTATCCGGAAGCGGTTCTCCTTCAGGGTCGACATCCTCAACCTGTTTCATGGCATTAATGACGGAGAATTCAACTTTTGCCGGCTCTAAAAGCAGGTAATTAAAAAAAGCGGTTAATGGACCGTACTGGTTCGAATAGGGAATGGATTTGGTGAATGCCTTTTTTGACTGGTCTTCCCAGAATTTTACCAGGTTCTCTTCGTAATCAAAATAGACCCGAATCCAGCAATTCCCGCCCACCTGATCACTGAGCTTATCTTTTAACATTTGTAAAAAAA
>CAYPQJ010000170.1:0-9363 GCA_964412835.1 uncultured Desulfobacteraceae bacterium
GACGTCCTCTGGCAAAAAGACGCTTTGCAATTCATCGAACCGGATCAATTTGAAACCCTGGGAATTGACCCTGACGCGGTACCTCTGGGAACCTATATCTCTTTCAGACGCCCATCACAACTCCGAAGCCGATTCGGTGGAAATGCCTATGGGACCGGTTTTTTTGAGGATTACGATCGGCTTAATCCTGACGAAATCAAAAAGCTCAACAGCATAGCGCTTGATAATCCCGAAGACATCCGAACCCATTACAAAGATTTAAACGAAATACACCGCAAGTTGGGGTTGCTGATCCGGTTCTCGAGTCTCGGTCACCCCTACTATCTCATACCGGTTCATCTCATCTCCGTTTCCCTGGCCCATATTCAGGCTAAAGTTGAGGAAATTGGCAGAATTGTTGATTTTCACAGTAAGAAGTATTTGAAAGAATACTGCAATATCGGCGTCATGGCACGCCATGATGACCTCATCCTACACGAGCTCTCTTTTCTCTTTAAGGATCACCGCCTCTATGTCATCGACTCCCTCGAAAAACTGTTGGCGGAAGATCCGGAGCTGGATATTGTCATTTTGACCCATGATCTCTTTGAAACCGCTATCATGGAGCAATTCAGCCGTTTGGGCCAACAGACGATTTCTAAGAAAAAACTGGAACAATACAGTATTTACATGCTTTGGAAAATCTGTAACCTGCTCAAAAGCGAAGGTGAAATCTTTATTATCGCTGATCATTTTCCTGCAAAAAGTAACCAGACCGCCGAATTGACATTCAAAACGGAACAGGAAGAAAAAAGATTTGTACTGTTCAGCCACGTTTTTAATACAAAAAAGAAATATAAGATCAAGGATCATAGGGTTCGCGTCAATATATTTGACCTTCAAAAATACCTGAGCGGCCTTTATTTTGATCAGGAAACACTCAACACCTTGCTTAACGGAAAATCCCCTGCTGATCTCTCCATGGAAGAGATCAATAAACTGCCCTATCTTCATTACGATTTAGGCAGTTCGCCTTTCCTTGCAAACCAGCAAAAAAACTGGTCCGGGCTTTGTTCCATTTTCTTTGATGAAATATTTTTTAAACCCCTGATCCCTGATCGTATCAAAAAGGACTGGGGGAAAAGATTCTCCTGTAAAGGCTATAATCCCGACAATATGTTGGTCTTCCTTGGACAGAAAAAGTCCTTTGAAACCGCTGTGGCGGACATCAAGAGGGATGTGGCCGATTCGAACCTGGCCGGCTGCGCCTTTGAGCTTGTAGCGGATTACAGAGATTCACTGGAATTTATTGTTCGAACCCTGAAGGGCCTTCGCGCCCTCAAGAAGGGAGAGTATGGTTCCCTTCCGCGAGTCTTCATTGATCGTTTGCGGCAACCGCTGGAAAACAAAAACAGACGGTTCGGTGCGCTCAACCATTGTATCAAACTCACCAATAACATCAAACGGCTTGAAAAAATAGGCGGCTATTTGAACCCGGACAAGATTGAAGGGCCCGACACGCGATTGCTGTCCAACCTGGAGGCACTTACATCTTTCGGGTTTTCCCATCATGAGCTGAAAGAGATGATTCTCATGACCCTGGGGCATACAACACTGGGCCGCATCATATCCGGAAAAATGTCCGAAAGATCGCTCAAACCCGTCTCTGATATGGCCCGCACATATGATCCGCAGCAGGCCCTTAACATGCTCCGCTATTGCCGTTTGATGACCATGGCTGAAACAAGCGCGGCCAGGGGCCGTGAACTTTCCAACGAGCAGCTTACCCAGCTCTTTGAGCTTTATGAGTCCACCGTTCGTGTGGTGGTCAACCAGGAACTGGATTGGGAGCAGCTTCTGGATGAGAAAACCATCACCATAGGGGGCATACGCAACCGGATTGTCAAAAAGATCCTGACCATGATGGGCTATTTTGAGTTTCTGGAAAACTGGCCTGAATTAAGAAAAAAGGGTTCCATGGAAAAAGAGGCCCTGGCTGATTATGACGACCGGAAACTGGCCGAGATAGAAGAGGTCATTCACCTGGTAAATGCACTCGAAAAATTCGAAGAAAAGTATCTCAAGCTGGACCCCCTTTACCTTCCGGCGTTTTATCGAAAGTTCCTGGACCTGGAATTTCATGGCACCAGTCACCTGTTTGAGCGGATGGGCAGCAGTCTGAACGTTTTCGTGCTTCTCTGGATCACGGTGAACCTGGCCCGAGGAGAATCGGTCAATTTCAACCCCATCCTGGCAGATGTAAAAAATGAGGCCGTGGATAAACGAGTCCGAAAAGTTCAAGAGGAGGCCGCTGCCATCAACCTGGAACAACTGGATCATGACCTCTTGGACCGATTCAGCGAACAACTGAACCAGGACCGTTCTTCGTTCATCATGGGTACGGGATTTCAGCTCAAAACCTCCTCACAAAACAAAACATTGGAAATCGCCTACAAGAATCTTGACAAGAGCCTCAAGGAAGCCGAAACCCTTTCTGTAAAAATTGCCGGCCGTTCCATCAGCAAAATTTCGCTGGACGACCTTCGAAATCTGGAAATGGTGTTCGCGGATCTGGAAATGTTTTACCAGAGTCAGCTCAGGGTGGTGAGAGATCCCGATACGGACCTGAAAATCCCTGCGAGGCAGCGGAGATGGTTCGAGGGCACCTGGAAAATGCGGAAAAACCTTTGGCAGAATTTTATCAAGGTCATGTTCCAACCCGAATACCTTCACACCGATCTTTATTATCTTTACCACCATGCCCCTGTCCTTCTGAACTTTCTGCTCCCGGAATTCACTGTCCTTGGAAGCCTTGATCTTACCGGGAACCTTTATCTGAGTTCTCCCGTAACGGATTATATACTGGCTGCAACCAAAAAATTTCAAGCGCTGGTGATCCATGACAAACAGAATTTTCAGAATTTGAAATTCATGCATCGGCTCGCCCGCAGGGAGTTCGGCCCCATGGCAACCGGCATCATGGGGCTCAGCCGGCGACAGCTCGAGGATCTGGAAAATATCGTGGAGCGGCTCAAGACAAAAGAAAATCTGTTTAAAGCCCTGACCTGCTCATTCATATTCCAGGATGTGGGAAGAATTCCAGAACTGAGAGCGAAGTACGAAAAGGAAATCAATCCTGCTGATCTTGCCGCTACGGGTGCATATATTCTGGAAAAGGAAAAAATCGGAAAACGATACGGACTCAATCGGAAAACCAGGGACTATCTTATTTTCCTGGTGGCAAACCATGATTTGCTTCACCACACCCTCAAAGGGGAAGTCTCATTTTCCGCCATGGCATCCATTCTCTCCAGACGGGACAAGGACCTCTTCGACGCATTCCTCATCACAACATTTATCATGTTGAGCGCTATCAGGGAAGATCTCATGCTGGAAGACCTCGCCCTGTGGATATTTAAAACAAGTACCGTTTGTCATGGCGTCCTTGATGGAAAAACAACCCTTCAGAAGCAATTGGAACGGGTCGTCATGAAGCGGGGAAGACTCTTTTACGCCATCATGAAATACCAGCAGAAGGGACTGCCCGAAGGTGTTACCCCTTCTGAGTATCTGGCATCCAGAGAATGGAAATCCATCGACAAAAACGAACAGATTCGGGCCGGGCGAATGATACTGGCTACGGAAAGGATCTTCAGGCTGCGCGGCATTCGATATGCCGAGTTCCGAGACCTGGCAAGGCTCATAATGAAGGTGCCGCTGAAATACATTCACAAGAAGAGAAGGTTTCACAACGTGGGTTTTGCAACCTTTGAAAAAGAGGTTTACGAGGCTTTTCGAATTTACAAAACCCTTCAATCCATGCAGGAAGGCACACGCCATTTC
Organism: uncultured Desulfobacteraceae bacterium; assembly: GCA_964412835.1. Taxonomy (GTDB): domain Bacteria; phylum Desulfobacterota; class DSM-4660; order Desulfatiglandales; family Desulfatiglandaceae; genus NaphS2. The sequence continues at coordinate 3,823 of CAYPQJ010000170.1, forward strand.
ATCCTTGAAGAGTTGATTGGCGACAAAGTCCGCATATACGGTTATGAAAAGGTCAGCGGTTACCTGAGTTATAAAAACCAGATCAAACTGCTCCTGGTGGGGCTGGCGGGTACCCGAAAAATAAGATCCGATAATGATCCCATCTCCCTTAACTTCATGCACATGAGCAAAACCGTTGAACAACGCTACGAAGCGATCAATGATTGCCTTGACCGTATTCCCGCTTTGGAACTCTGGGAGGACGATTCACAACTGAACCATCTTTTCGCTTCTGAAACCGGCATTCTCCTTAAAAAGGAACACTACCCCAATGTTCTGTCGGTCATTTTCCAAAACCGTGTATACATTGCCCGGAAAATAGATCACATGTCCTCCATTGAGGACTTGGAACAACTCAAAATCTATTTTCACTACAGTCTCGGCTCTTTGAGAAACTACCCCTTTTTCACTGAGGATTATGAAATTCTACTTGAAAAGGCTTTTGAAAGAAGAATGACGGAAATTACCGACTTGATTCTCGACCGAACCCAGCACCAGATGGATCTGATCAAAGACTTTGAAGACCTATACAACCTTCTGAGCGACCTGGTTGAAAGATCCAGGGACATCGGTTTTTCCCCTGAGCAGGAACATCGCCTCAATGACCTTTATGGCATGCGTAAAAACACATTGAAGCGGGGGAAACTTTTAGAGATCGAGGGTATCCTTCAAAGCATCCCTGATGCTCAGGAATTAAAAAGCTACTGGGAGAGCATCAAATGGTACCTGCAGGGAAACCGCAGGTTTTTCGGAACTGAATATGAACTTCTGATCGCCCAGAAGTTTGACGCCGCAAATGTCAGAGTATCCGCCCATAAAGCTTGAGGGGCATAATACTCGGGCGCTGTTGATCCACCTTATTTTCCCCTGCGGAACCACCCCTCAGGTTAATTTTCCAACCGCGTCCAGGATCTCCTGGTAGGCGGGTTCCTCCGTGACTTCATTCACCAACTGAATATATTGAATGATCCCCTGGCGATCCAGAACAAAAACGGATCTTGCCAGTAATTTCAGTTCTTTGATGAGGACACCGTAGGCTTTACCAAACGACATGTCGCCATAATCGGAGAGAGTGATCACCTTATCAACCCCAGCAGCCCCACACCATCTTTTCTGTGCAAAAGGGAGATCCATGCTCACGGTAATGATGGCCACATCGTCTCCCAGTGCCCCCGCCTCTTCGTTAAACCTCCGGGTTTCCATATCACACACCGGTGTATCCAGCGAAGGCACCGAAGAAATGATGCAAACCTTTCCTTTATATGAAGATAAAGACACGGGCTCCAGATCGTTATTGGCCAGCACCACATCCGGCGCCGTGTCACCAATCTTAAGTTCCGGACCCATCAATGTCAGTGGGTTTCCTTTCATGGTACTTTTTCCTGAACGCTCTTCCACAACACCCTCCTCTGTTGAAACAACAGGTTTTTCAATATCAAATTTTCATAACAACCCATCCCCCATGGAAATGGGGGTCGGGTTTGGTTAATCAACTTTGTTGAAGGCTTTTTTAAGAGCACCACATACCGGACATTTCTCAGGCGGTTCGTCCTCACAGGTAAACCCGCATACCGAACAAACGTAGTAGCAATCCACATCTTCGGGATTCTCCAGACTATCCAGCGCTTTCTGGTAAAGCCCCGCATGTATCTTCTCCACATCGTTTGCAAATGAAAAAGATCTCACGGCCGGTTTATTGCCTTCTTTTTCCGCCTCTTCAATCATCGCCGGGTACATTTCTTTAAATTCATGGGTTTCCCCTTCAATAGCGGACTTGAGATTTTCTGCGGTCGTCTTCACACCATTAAGGGTTCTCAGATGCGCGTGGGCATGAACCGTCTCAGCTTCTGCCGCCGCACGAAAAAGTTTGGCGGCCTGAGGATATCCCTCATTATCCGCTTTCTTGGCAAACGCGAGGTACTTTCGATTGGCTTGGGATTCTCCTGCAAATGCTTCCCAAAGATTGTCTTCTGTTTTGCTCATGATATTTTTCTCCTTTCGATCTTTTAATTTGAATCAAAAACACTTCCCGAAGGCCTTTGTATCTATGAAAAAGCTAGAATTGTTTTCACAATTCCTTTGTTCTTTTCATGATCCGTGCCAAAAGGGCCCTAAACGGAAAAAATCGAAATAGCGCCATCATATCAAAAAGTTAATATCTTCATCAGATAAATAGGACTCAGATCCCACAGAATTTTGAGACATCTTGTACCATAAATTACAGAATATCATAAAGATTTGATATAATTTGTAAAATATCATCATGGCGTATCAGTTGCCGGCTCGGCAGCATGGCGATGGAAGGGCTTGAAAGCCTTAAGAGGTTTTGATCTTCGGAGCGGAATGTTTTAAATTTTTACAGTAATATAAAAAGGTTAAAACGAAATAAGTTAAAAGCCCGACAAAAGAATCGGTCATTTCAGGCCCTGAGCGGCTGAATCATTTCGTCTCGTATCAATTTTTGAGACACAAGCGTCTCTTGAGACAGCGTTCCCCCCGCCGTCCGCTTTTTCTCATTTGCTATCCCCTCCTCATTTGCGGGTTTTACTTATGTTTCAGAAAAAAACAGCAAAAACGTAAGCGATCCGGTAATAGCTGTCAAGCGCAAGTCAGCAATCCCGGGTTTCAATCACCCGCATGGATTTCCATTTGCCCCCCAGAAAGCGTAAAAGAAACACAATGCTCAACACAATCACATAGGCGGATACATTAATCCAGGAGACCATCACACCCCACCCCATCACCATCACGCCCAGGTATGTGGGCGTCACCAGAACCAGCGCCGAAGTGATGATGATGGCAAACATCACGTAACGGGTGTCCCCGGCGCCCTTGATAGCGGAAGCAAAAACCAGGTTCATGGTGTCAAAAACTGAATAAATGGCAACAAACCTGAGCAGAAGCACGGTTAGACGATAAATCTCGGCGAAACCTGCGGGATCGGCCCCCGCCGCAAAGGGGAGCACAAAGAGTTCCGGAATAAAAAGATAGGCCAGTGCAATAACAAACATGTATCCGAAGGTTAAATGAAATCCGGAATAGACGCTGGTCGTTGCCATTTCCGGCTGGTTTTTTCCCAGGTACTGTCCCACAAGAACCGATATGGCGATACTCGAACCGATCATGGGCATAAAGGAAAGCGTACTGATATTGAAAGCAATATTGGTGGCAGCCAGACTGACGGTGCCCAAATGTCCGATCAGAAGAATAAAAACCGTAAAACCGGACATATCCAGAAAAAATTGAACACCCGAAGGAAATCCAAAACGGAGCAGGCGCAAAAAAAGCTCTTTTTCAAACCGCCATCCTTTCAGGGTATGGTATTTCCCATCGTAAAGAGGCCTGCACACCAGCGGAATGTATACCACCAGAGAGAACACCCCTGCCAAAACCGTTGCGATCCCCGCGCCGCGAATCCCCATTTCCGGAAAACCCCACAAACCGAACACCAGAACATAATCCAGTATGAGATTAAGCCCTGTTGCCAGAATGTTCACCCACATCACCGGCCACGTTCGACCCCTTCCCGAAAAGAAACCGGCAAGCGCTGTTGAAGCGATCATGGGGCCCGCCCCAAGACAAAGGATACTGAAGTATTCCACTTCCAGTTGCTGGATGGTCCTATCGTGGTCCACAAGGCGAAAGATGGGTTCCGCAAGGGGAATTAGCAGCATGATTCCAAGCCCCCCCAGAACCGAAATATAGAGGCCCTGCCAGACAACCGGTCCGATCCGGTTTTTTTCCCCCGCCCCGAAGTACTGGGCCACAAAAGTATTCACGTACCCCGCGGTACCGATAAACAGGCTCATGATACAAAAATTCAGCATCCCTGCCGGCATGGCTGCGGCAATGGCCTCGGGAGAATACCAGGAGAGAAACATGCGATCCACGAAGTGCTGCACCGAAAGGGCCCCGGTACTCAGAATCAGAGGAAAGGCGATGACCAGAAACTGACGATATCCGCCCTCACTGTGCCATCTTTTTCTAAAATTGTTTACGAGTTTCATCTCTTGCTTTCTTTCTTCCCGGTTGCGTTTATTCGAAGAATTCTGTATGTACTAGAAAAGTAGAATTTTTTCCACCTTTGAGGAATTTTCTGATGATGCAACTTGAGTCCATTGAAGCCCGCGACCTTCCCGATGCCTGGTTTCAGTGCGTCTACCGGCTTCTGGAAACAGGTACTGAGTACGTCATTGACCGAGGCAGTTTCGAAGGCCAGAAACGGCTCGAATTCGATTATGTCACCATCCATATCAAATACCCCGGGCAACGGCCGCTCCTTCCCGAAATCCCCCCTGCCCTGGGTATCCCCAACCCCGTGGCCGATGGCTATATCGAAGAATATCTGCCTTACCTCATGACATCCGCCAAGCAACCGGGTGAGGATTACACCTACGGCCAATATCTGGAGCCCCAGATCGCTGAAGTCATCCGCATGTATCAAGAAGATGGTTTTGGAACCAATCAGGCCTACATGACCGTGGGAAACCCTCAGGCAATTTACCTGGGAGATCCGCCTTGCTTGAGGGGTATCGACACCCGAATCAAAAACGGGAAACTCCATTTCATTATCTATTTCAGGTCCTGGGATCTATGGAACGGCCTGCCGGCCAACCTGGGCGCCATCCAGCTGTTAAAAGAGTATATGGCATCCTCCATCGGCGTTGAAGACGGTGAAATCATTGCATCCAGCAAAGGCCTTCACCTATACGACTACGTGTGGGGACTGGCCCAGCTCAGAACCTGTAAAACCGACGTCTCAAAACCGGAGTAGCCCCATCCATGACCAGAACCGACCTCAAGGGATTGAGCACGGCTGAAATGGAAGACTGGGCCGTGGACCATGGATTGGGAGCCTACCGGAGCCGTCAGATCCGGCACTGGGTCCTGACACGATTCGTTAAATCCTTTGACGAAATGGATAACCTGCCCAAGACGCTGCGCACCCTGCTCAAAGAGAAAGCTCATATCTCTCCCTTACGTGAGATCAAGGCAGTCCAATCCGAAGACGGCACCCGGAAATACCTTCACCAGCTGCAAGACGGTCATACCATCGAAACCGTGCTCATACCGGAAAGGGACCATCTAACCCTGTGTATTTCCTCACAGGTCGGTTGCGCCATGGGTTGTTCTTTTTGTGCAACCGGAAAACAGGGATTTATCAGGAACCTACACCCCGGCGAAATCATTGAACAGGTCATTCTGGCAAAAAGATCCCTGGAATATCCGGATCGTTTAAAGAACATTGTACTGATGGGTATGGGAGAACCACTGGCCAACTATGATGCGGTGATCAAAGCGCTCCGAAACCTTATTGAACCGGACGGCATGAATTTTTCCCACCGCAAGGTCACCCTCTCCACCTGCGGCCTGGTCCCTGAAATTGAGAGACTGGCGCGCGACATCACCGTTAACCTGGCGGTTTCACTCAACGGGGCGGATGATGAAACACGCAGTCGTCTCATGCCCATCAACCGTAAATATCCCCTGGATCAATTGATT
>CAYPQJ010000171.1:0-9265 GCA_964412835.1 uncultured Desulfobacteraceae bacterium
AACTGGCGGAATTCATGTCCTTCGGCACCAACGATCTAACCCAGGCCACCTTCTCGTTTTCAAGGGAAGACGCCGAAAACAAATTCCTGCCCCTTTACGAGGAGCTGAACATTCTTCAGAACAACCCTTTTGAAGTCCTGGACATCAAGGGCGTCGGCCGGCTCATGAAGATGACGATTAAATGGGCCCGAAAAACCAGGCCCGGAATGACTGTCGGCATCTGCGGTGAACAGGGCGGACATCCCGAATCCATCCGCTTCTGCCACCACATCAAGATGACCTATATTTCCTGCTCACCCCCGAGGGTTCCCATCGCCAGGCTGGCGGCGGCCCACGCAAAAATCAAGGAAAAAGAGTTCGTATTTGATTAAAAGGTCCACCCATTTGAATAAAAAAGCGTCGTTCCCTTTGATGCTCTCAGGATCATTTTGCAACGGCGTCTTTTCTTCTCCCGGCAGGATACCGGGAAATCGGGTCATAACGGCAAAAGCCGTGGCTTCAAGACTCCGAGTTACGCACTCTTGCGTCGAGCACTTTTTGAAGGTATCAGGAGGACCTTATTAATGGGTAGAAAACCGACCTACGAAGAATTGGAGCTGAGAGTTAAGGCGTTGGAAAAAGAAGTGGCGGATACCAAACGAATGGGTGAACCGCTACAGGAGGTTCGAGATATAAATCAACTTCTTAACTTCGCTCCGTATGGCCTTTACCTTATTGACTTATCGGGGAAGATTTTGCTCTGCAACAGAAAAGGTGCCAATCGCATAGGAAAAACCGTTGAAACAGCCATGGGAACTTTTTTGTTGGAGCATTTTCCTTCCGAGGTGTCGGAGAATAGAAAGCTGAAAGGCATGGAATCTGCCAGATTGGAGCAACCGATTACTTTTGAAGACCGAATAGATGACAGGTGGTATCGGAATACTATTTCTCCTATTTTGGCCGAAAATGGACGTCCTGTACGGTTTGCAATTTATGGCGTTGATATTACGGAGCAGAAAACTGCATTAGAGGCATTGAAAAAAAGTGAAGAGCGCTTAAAGATTGCAGGGAAAGCATCGTACGATATGATTTACGAATGGGTTATTGCGGATGATACGCTGGAGTGGTTTGGGGATGTAGATGAAATGCTTGGCTATAAGCCTAATGAAGTTCCAAAGACGATTGAAGGCTGGGTGCGATTAATCCACCCGGAAGATGTGACAAAACTCGGTGATGCCATAAAGCACCATCGCACTTCGACAAAACCGATTGATTATGAATATCGCGTAAAACGTAAGGACGGCCTCTGGACGTATTGGACTGATCGCGGTTTACCGATATTGGGTGACAATGGGAGGCCCGCAAAGTGGATTGGCGCCTGTAAAGACATCACCATCCAAAAGCAAGCGGAAATGGAAAACCAGAAACTTCAAACCCAATTCCAGAAAGCCCAAAAGATGGAGGCCATAGGAACCCTGGCTGGCGGTATCGCCCATGATTTTAACAACCTGCTCACGGCCATCCAGGGTCGCGCCTCCATAATGCGAATGAATAAGGACGCTTCCCACCCGGATTTTGAATACCTCAAGGGAATAGAAAGCTGTGTTGGAAGTGCCGCCGATTTGACCAGGCAGCTCCTGGGTTTTGCCAGAGGTGGAAAATTTGAGGTCAAGCCGACTGATTTAAATAAACTCATCAAAAATGAAAATCGGATGTTCAGCCGGACCAAGAAAGAGATCGCCATACATGAGAAATTCGAAGAAAATCTTTGGACTGTGGAGATCGACCGGGGACAGATCCAGCAAGTCCTATTGAATCTTTATGTCAATGCCGGGCATGCAATGCCGGGGGGCGGCAATCTATATTTAAAAACAGAGAATGTGAATCTTGACAAAAGCTATGTGAAACCGTTTGCCATTGAACATGGGAGATATGTGAAAATATCCGTTACCGACACGGGAATTGGAATGGATAAAACAATCCAGACAAAAATATTTGATCCGTTTTTTACCACAAAAGAGATGGGCAGAGGCACCGGCCTGGGATTGTCCTCAGCATACGGAATCATTAAAAACCACGGTGGATTTTTAAATGTTTACAGTGAAAAAAGTCATGGAAGCACTTTTAATATCTATCTACCTGCATCTAAAAAGGAGGTCATTGAAGAAAAAAAATCATCATGGGAAACATCAAGAGGATTTGAAACTGTCCTTTTCGTGGATGATGAAAAGATAATAACTGAAGTTGCCGAAGACCTGTTAAAATTGCTGGGTTACAAAGTCTTGATTGCCGGAGGCGGAAAAGAAGCCGTTAGGATATATGAAGAGAAAAAAACGCTGATTGATATGGTGATTTTGGACATGATCATGCCCGTTATGAGTGGCGGCGATACCTTTGACAGGATGAAAAACCTCAATCCCCAGGTTAAGGTTCTCCTTTCGAGTGGGTACAGCATCAACGGTCAAGCAACTGAGATATTGGATCGAGGTTGTAAGGGTTTTATTCAGAAACCCTTTAAAACGAAAGAATTGTCGAAAAAGTTGAGAGAAATCCTGGACGAAAAATAGGATCGGAGCCGAAAACTTGACAATATATTGCCTCCCTGTTTTATGATGCCTTCCTTCTCTCCTCCTCGCTCCGAATCTCTCGTCTCAGCAATTTCCCCACCTTGGATTTTGGCAGCATGTCGCGGAATTCGATGTACTGGGGCACCTTGTAGCCGGCCAGGCGCTTGCGGCACCACTTGATGAGATCGTAGCCGGTGATGCCTTTGACGTCCTCTTTCAAAACCACGAAGGCCTTGATGCGCTCCCCCACCTTTTCGTCGGGGATACCCACCACGCAGGCACCGATGACGGCCTGGTTTTCCTGCAACACCCCCTCGATTTCCGAAGAACTGACCCGGTACCCTTTGTGTTTGATGGTGTCCACGGTGCGGTCCACGAAGTAGTAGTGGCCCTGTTCATCAATGGTCAACACATCGGCGGTCCGGTAATAGAGGAGACCATCGATTTCCACAAAAGCTTCCTTGGTTTCTTCCGGTTTGTTCCAGTAGGCACGGACCATGCGCTCCGAATGCACCAGGGCTTCACCCTGCTCACCGGGACCCACCGGTTCAAGGGTGGCGGTATCCACCAGTTTCACCTTTTTGCTCGGCACCACGTGCCCAATGCTTTTGGGCGGGTTTTCAACATCGGTGGGGCACATGGTCACCCCCCCGCAGGTCTCGGTGGCACCATACCCCTGGTAGATGGGCTCGTTAAACTTTTCACGCCACCGCTTGCTGATGTCCTCGGGCAACACATCGCCTCCGTTAAAAGCGTATTTAAGAGAAGAAAGATCATAAAAATCGATGCGGTCGTGATCCAGGATCATCCGGTAGAGGGTGGGAACACCGATGAGTGTTTTGGCCTTAAGCCGATGGATCGCATCAAAAACGGCATCCAGGTTGACCTTCGGCATCAGCACGATTGCGCCGCCTACCAGGAGGGTGCTCAGAGAACAGGTCTGCCCCAGAATATGAAACAAGGGTGCGGAACCCAGCACCACATTCTCCTGAGGTTCAAACAGGGGATCACAGATGGAAATCTGTTCGCCCGCGGATTCCAGGTACAGACCGTGGGAGATGGGAACCCCTTTTGGGAACTTGGTGGTGCCGCCGGTGTAAATAATTTCCGCCGTGTCTTTTCCTTTGTGGGTCAGGGGAGGCAAAACTTTGGCGTTCCCTTTGACCATATCCTCGAACCAGAGGGTATCATCTTCCTTGGCCACCTTCCCCTTGGGAACCCGGTCGAAGGTCCAGCCAAAGAGCTTTTTCCATCCCGGCAGAAGATCCGTGAGTTTTATGGCAATGGCTTTCTTGAGACCGGTTTCGGGAATGGCCTGTTTTACATAACCGAAATTGGTATCGGAACAGACGATGTGTTTCGCACCGCTGTCATTGGCGATATAAATCAGGTCATACTTCGTATAGATGGGCGTGATGGGCACCACGACGGCGCCCGCGCGCTGGATGCCCAACCAGGCGATCACCCAGTGAACGCTGTTGGGCACATAGAGAATAATCCGCTCCCCTTCCGCCACGCCGGCTGTTTTCAGTGAACCGGCAAAATTCTCCGCCAGTCGCAGGATGGTTTTGTAGGTGAAATGGGTGCCCAAATAAATGATGGCCGTTTTATTGCTGTTTTTTGAGGCAGCAGCGGCAAAGGCTTCAAAAATATTTCCGTCGGGGTTCAGTGGGGTCATGGTTAAATACCAAAATAGGCGGCTTTGACTTCCGGGTTATCCATCAATTCCTTTCCGGTGCCGGTTAACGTCAACATGCCGTTTTCAATAATGTACCCAAAATCAATCATGGGAAGCACGGGTCGGGCAAACTGTTCGCTGATGACAACCGTGATGCCCGATTTCGCTTTTAAGCCCTTGATGGCGTCCACCAGCAGGTGCTGCATCATGGGGCTCAACCCCAGAAGGGGCTCATCTAAAAGCAGCAGTTGCGGCCGGGGGGCCAGGGCCATACCCACGGCCAGCATCTGTTGCTCACCGCCGCTCATAAACCCCGCTTTCCGGGATTTTAAAGGAACCAGGGCCGGAAACAGGTCAAATACCTCCGAAATATTTTCCCGAATTTCCGATTTCTTCCGTAAATACCCCGCCATTCGGAGATTCTGCAATACGTCGCTTTCAGGGAAAATGGGATGCCGTTCGCGGCAGAGCACGATCCCCTTTTTGACCCGCTCGCTGGGCCGGGTCAAGGTGATGTCCTCCCCTTTGAAGGAGACCTTCCCGTAGACCGTAATCCGCTCGCCGCCCCGGCGTTTTTCCTTGATCCGCATATCGATGATCAGTCCCGAAAGGGTATTCATCAACGTGGTTTTCCCGGCGCTGTTGCTCCCGATGACCCCCACCACTTGGCCCTCGCGCACTTCCATACTGAAATCGTTTAAGGCCAGGGCATTTTCAAAAAAGACCATCAGGTTTTGAACGTCAAGCATTTCGTTCCCTTTCACTCCGCTTCGCTGCCCAGGTAGGCTTCTTTTACGTCCGGGCTTTCCATGACATCTTTTGCCTTGCCTTCGGCAATCTTTCGGCCGTAATTCAGCACCATTACCCGGTCGGCAATGCGGAAAAGCTCCTTTAAGCGATGTTCAATCATGATAATGGTTTTGCCCTGGTGTTTGAGCTTTTCAATAATGGGCACAATGCTGGCCACCTCCGCCAGGCTGAGGCCTGAAAACAGCTCATCCAGGATAATGAGATCCGGACGTAGCGCCATTGATTTAGCCAACTCCAGCCGTTTCAGATACCCCTGGGGCAATGCGCCCGCTTTTTTGTAACTCACGTGGGCATCCCGCTCAAAACCCACTTCTTCCAGCAGGTCCAGGGCCACCGCGTCCCTATTCCCGTATTTGCCGCCTGCCAGTTTCTTAACCCGGGGGGAATAGAGCGGCACGATGAGATTCTTGTAGGCCGGCAGTTGGTAAAAAGGCCGAACCATCTGGAAGGTTCTGGAAATCCCTTCGCTCACCACTTTGTAGGGAGGCCAACCGGTAATATCTTTTCCCCGGAATTCGATACGGCCCGCCGTCGGCTTCACAAACCCCGTGATGAGGTTCACCAGGGTGGTTTTCCCGCTTCCGTTGGGTCCGATGACGCCTAGAAGCTGTCCTTCCTGAAGATCAAAATCCACGTTTGAAACAGCGGTTACGCCGCCGAATTTTTTGGTCAAGTTGGATGCCCTGAGCAAGGGCGTAAGCTCCGTCATGATACGTCCACCCATCTTTCCATTTGCTGATATTTTCTTTGGATATAGGCAAAGATGCCTTCGGGCATCCCCACCACAAAGACCACCAGGAACAGCCCGTAGAAAACCATCCTGAGGCTGCCGAGGGCCCTCAGCATTTCCGAAAGGGGCACCAGGATAAAGGCCCCTATTAACGGACCGGCAAAGGTGCCCACACCCCCCACCACGGCGGCGGCCACCGGCATGATGGAATAATCCAGGGCGAATCCGGGCATGCCTGCAAACATGTCCATGTGGGTACCGAAGGCGCCCGCGAAACATCCTACGGATGCTCCCAGAAAGAGGACCTGGGCCTTGTACCAATAGATATTGAGCCCCGCGCTCATGACGGAACGGTCATTGTCGCTGATCCCCTTGACTACCAGGCCGTAATCGGATCCCATGATCCTTCTGAAACCGAAAAGCGTGGCCAGAAGCGCCAGTTGAATAATAAAGAGCGCGGTGAGTTGGTTGGGAAAGGGTGTAAGTCCCGTAAGCCCTTCCGTTCCGCCCAGGATTCGCGTGGCCTCCACCAGCCGGCTCAGCATGAGGGGCACAACGAGGGTCACCATGGCGAAATAGATCCCCCGAAGCCTTAATACGGGCAATAGGAGGACCGTACAGAGCAATCCCCCCAGAATGGTGGCGATGGGCAGGGTCAAAATGGGCGGCAATCCCGCATAATAGTTGAGGGAACCTGAGATGTACGATCCAATCCCGAAAAAAAGGGACTGGCCCAGGGAAAGAAGCCCTGCGCACATGAGCATATCCCAGCTCATGGCCAGAAGGGCATAGATGGCGGTTGAGATAATGACCTCTCGCCAGTAATCGCTGAGCATGGGCGAAAAACAGAGGAGGGCCACCACGGGAACGGCCCCGGGAATCATTAGATAAAGCATTTCCCGGTAACTTGTGAGGGCGAATATATCCGCCGAGCGGGCTTTAACACCGCGATCGATTCTTTCTTTGCGCCTGTTCATAATATTGACTATATTCTCTCTTCAAGTTCTTTCTGATGGCTGAAAAGCCCGGACGGCTTCACCACCAGGACGATGGCGATGGCGATGAGGCTCACCAGCATCATCCAGTGGGGTTCCAGGTAATTGGCCGTAATGGTCTGGGAATACCCGATCAGCACACTGGCCACCAGAATGCCCACGGTGCTGCCCAAGCCCCCCACGATGCATACGGCAAGGGCGTTGATCAGGACTTCGTAGCCCCCTTCCACCGCAATGGTCCCGAGCGGCAGGATCACCACAGCCGCAATGGCCGCGAGCGCGCACCCCAGCGCCATACTCAAGCCCCCCACCAGGTCGGCATCGATTCCGAACGTCAACGCCGTCCGCTCATCCTGGGCAATGGCCCGAAAAGCCAGTCCCGTCCGGGTGTGGTTGGTAAACAGGTACAGACCGAAGGTCAGTCCAATGGCAATGAGACCGATAATCATCCGCTGGTAATCGATGTACACGTCGCCGATACTGAAACTGCCATCGATGAAAACGGGCAGGGTATAACGAAAGCCTACAAAATCAAAATACCGGAACAATTCCATGATGGCCAGCCCGAGGCCGAATGTGGCCATGACTTCCGATAGGGGCATGCCCTTGATTCTCAGGATCACCCCATAGTAAATGGCCAACCCCATGAGGGCCGCCAGCAGGATGGCAATTAAAACGGCCAGCAGGTACGGAATCCCAAGGGTGTTTAAGAGAATCCACACGGAAAACCCGGAGAAAATGTAGACGGCCCCGTAAGCGAAGTTGGCCACGCCGCTGATGCCGAACGTCAAGTTGAAACCCATGGCCAGAAGGGCCAGGATTGCACTGTTGACAAAACCGTAGATAAGGGTACCTAGAAGCATAAAAATCCTGCCTGTAAAAGGTGTAAGATTTAAGGTGTAGGGTATGAGGTGTAAGGTGTTAGGTTATGAACTTTCGAACAAGACCTAACACCTAATACCTATTTCAAGCTCTTGAGGCCTTCGGGCAATTGGATCTTGCCTTCCGCCACGGACGGGGGATAGACAATGACGCGTTTTCCCGGCTCTTGCCACTGAATCATGCAACCCAGAGCTTCCACCTCCGGATTGCTGCCATAGATCACCTGGTGGTCCTTGCCGAACTTGATACGGCCCATGGCGCCCTGGCGGTCGGTTTTCTCCAATGCTGCCACCACCTTGTCGCCGTTGACGCTGCCGGCCCGTTCAATGGCTTCTTTCAGCATATAGATCATCTCGTAAGCCGGCGCCGGGGAATGACCCGCTTCAATGGGCTTGCCATATTTTTTCTGGTATTTTTCGTAGAACTCAACGGATTTGGGAACTTTCGGAACGGGCATGTTGCCGATTTCAAAGATGCAGTTCATGGCACCCGCGATTTTACCGTCAAAAAGCTTCCAGGCACCGGGACCGGCCAGCGGCGAGATAAAACCGGCCATAAGGGCGGGGATATGCATGGTCTTCCACTGTTTTACCAGGATCCCGCTCTGGGGCATGTCGAAAATGGGCAGGATTACCTGTGCGCCCTTGGCTTTGGCTTTCATGAGGCCGGCCGAAAAGTCGGAACTTCCCGTGGGGTACTGCTGGCGGCCCACCACTTCCCATCCCATTTTCTCAAAGACCAATTTGATCATGAGGTCGCCTGTTTTTCTCGCCCAGGCCACGTCCTGGTTCATGATATAGACCTTGTTGAAACCAAATTCCTTGTTGAGGTAGGCCATGGTGCCGCCCAGGTATTTGATAAGATAGACCGCATTCAGGCAGGCCCTGAAGGTATACTTGTACTTGTCATAGTTTGTCATCACCTTTTTCTGCATGCCGGGGGACATGGCCGTTCCAAGGATCATGGGAATCTTGTACTGACCCACCACGTCCATACAAGCGATGGCACACTCGGACCTGAATGATCCGAAGACGATGAAATCCGCCTTGTCTTCCAGAATGAGCTTTTTATGGGCTCGGATGACGTCGCTCACAGGAACCCCCGGTTCCGCTCCCCGGGCATCGATGGCGATGACCTTGAAGGGACGCGTTTCATTGCCCACCTTGACGCCCCCCGCCGCGTTGATTTCATCCACGGCCATGTTGACGCAGGCAAGTCCTTCCTTGCCTTCAAGGAACCCCAGGGACGTGGGAACCCCCAGAATAATAGGATCTTTTGCGAAGACATGTGAAGCAGGAACCATCCAAACACAAACCAGTAACAATACAAACCCAAACAACCCAATTTTTCTTTTCATTCTGATCTCCTTTCTGTTTTGGCCATTTCCTCAAACTCAAGCAAGGAATATGCCAACATTTATTATAGTTCAATAGGCTGAATTTACTTATAATTTATTCTGCAACAAGTAGGTTGCCCGCGCCTACTGTTACCATAAGTAACAGCCCGAAGAACCAAATGGGGGCAAAATAGCGTTTAAATACAAAAGAGCATATTGTTTCAATAAGTTAGGTCAAATGTAACCAAAAGTAACAACTCTTCATGAAAATGGGGAGATAAGAGCCAT
>CAYPQJ010000172.1:0-5560 GCA_964412835.1 uncultured Desulfobacteraceae bacterium
TTTTTGTTTATTCTTTTATACCTTATGTCTTCACTTTTCTGGTGTTGCCGTTCCTGCCCGTTTCAAAGGTCACGGCAGTCTCCCTTGCAACGGGCCTTTTGATTTCCGCAGAGATTTCTTTCCTGCTATGCGTCGCGCTGCTCGGCAAACCCTTTATTCAGCTCCTCAAATCAAAAATAAAAGCTTCAGTTTTCAAAAAAAAGAGCGCGGCGGATCTCAAGCCGGTGGGGAAGATTCGGCACTATGTGGGCATCACGATGCTGCTTGTGGCCTCCATTGTCCCTTATTTCCTGACAGAAATTGCACTCCTTCTGGGTTGTGTGGAGCAGTATGGTCACACCGCTCTGATCGGTCTCCTGATACTCGGTGATGTACTGTTCATCACAAGCTTCTTTATCCTTGGCGGAGAATTCTGGGCACGGGTCAATAAACTCTTCGAGTGGCCCGGGAAGGCGGAGGTTTCTGAAAAATAGCTAAACATTTAACAAGAAAGGATATGGCCATGAAAACATCCATTAGGAATTTACGGGCGGTTAAGATTCTGATCATCCTGGGGTTTGCCGTCATCTTCACGGCAGGCAACGTTTGCGCAGGACAGCAAAACGAAATCACCAAAGGGGAAGTGCTCGAAGCGCAGAAGGCCTGGGGTGATGCGCTGGTGAATATTGGGAAAAAATATATGGATAATCAAGACTATAAACAGGCAGCGAAGGACACTGTTGATGGGTTATACGCATACCAGACCGGCCAGGTCCTGTTTAAACCGACCAAGGCCTCAGACAACAAATTTCGGACGTCAAGAGAAGGCGCCATATCCTATTTCATCGGACATAATAAGAATTTTCCTGAAGACAAAGGGTTTGCTCTGGAACCATGGACAAACGTCCGTTTCAAAAATGCCGGATTCTATATAAACGGCGATGTGGCAGTGGCCATGGGAAAATATTTTTTCACACCCCGGAAGGGAACTGCCGTAAAAGTCGAATACACCTTCGGCTATGTCAAAGACGATACGGGGAAGCTTAAAATTTTTTTGCATCATTCCTCGCTTCCGTACAGCAAGAAATAAGACTGCAAATATTTATCCCTCACGTCCTTTTATGCTCATCCTGAAAGGGATCATCGTTGCACGTTTTGCTCTCGCAAACCATACCGCCGCCGCTGATTTCACCTGATCCCGAACCCGAGCCTTTAAGCGGACATTCCATGTTCTCACAATCGCACCCACCTCCGGTCTTGGCTTTTTTGACATACCGCCAAACCAGATAACCCACCGCCAGGCACACGATAAAAACAACACCAATTGTATCCAAAACCTCTCCTTCCCAACGCCCGCCAGAAAAAGGCGGCCACGTATTTGACAGCAAAGGGTGTCGTATTCCCCGCCGGCATTCACCCCTTCTATTATGTCCCTCATCTCAAAAAA
Source organism: uncultured Desulfobacteraceae bacterium (assembly GCA_964412835.1). GTDB lineage: Bacteria > Desulfobacterota > DSM-4660 > Desulfatiglandales > Desulfatiglandaceae > NaphS2. Next base: position 1,427 of record CAYPQJ010000172.1, read on the forward strand.
GTGTCAAGCAGGATGCAGAAATCTTCTGTAAACACTTTCGGCCGGCAAAAAAAATAAACCATTACCAACCGGTAATGTTCAGGAAAGGATACGGTAAGCCTGGGGGTTTAATGTGTCTGCAACTTCAGATAACAAAACTTATGACTAAACATCAAATAAAACAAGGAGGGATCATGAACATTCAAACAGGAGAACAGGGCCGACAGATAACCGTGGAGGATTTTCAATCCCCTTCAAAAACCGTAAACGCCAGACCCGCAGGGCCCCAGTTCACCAGCATTCAGACCATCAATGAATCGGTGCAGCAGGCATCCGCATGGGTTCGGCCTCTGGAACAGGAAATCGGTCGCGTTATCGTCGGCCAGAAGGTACTGATCGACCGTCTGCTGGTGGGGATCCTTTCAAACGGACACATCCTTCTGGAAGGGGTTCCGGGCTTAGCCAAAACGCTGACCCTCAACACCCTGGCATCGGCCATCCAAACCGGCTTTCGGCGGATTCAGTTCACCCCGGACATGCTGCCCGCCGATATCATCGGCACGGAGATCTATAATCCCAGGGATGTCTCTTTCGTCGTCAAACAGGGCCCCGTTTTTTCCAACCTGATCCTGGCCGACGAAATCAACCGCGCTCCGGCAAAGGTTCAGAGCGCCCTGCTGCAGGCCATGCAGGAACGCCAGGTCACCATCGGTGAAAAAACCTACAACCTGCCCAATCCTTTTCTGGTGCTGGCCACCCAGAATCCCATCGAACAGGAAGGGACCTATCCTCTGCCGGAAGCCCAGGTGGACCGGTTCATGCTAAAAGTGGTGATCTCCTATCCCTCGATCTCCGAGGAACGGATTATCCTGGATTTGGTGAACACCACCGAGCCCGCACCAAAGGTTAACCCTGTGGTTCAAGTGGAAGATATCATCAGGTCGAGGCATGTGGTCAACACCATCTACATGGATGATAAGGTCAAAGACTATATTGTCAGCCTCGTTTACGCCACAAGAGAACCGGAAAACTACGGCCTTGACCTGAAACCCTACATTGAATACGGCGCATCTCCACGGGCCACAATCAACCTGAAGACCGCCAGCAAATCCCTGGCTTTTCTTCAAGGACGCGGGTACGTCACCCCGGAAGATGTAAAAAACATTGCCATGGACGTGCTCAGGCATCGTGTGAGCATCACCTACGAGGCCGAAGCTGAATCGCTTACCAGCGAGGACATGGTCACCAAAATCCTGGAAACCATTCCGGTGCCTTAACGCTAAGCGCAAGGAGCAAAGCACAGAGCAAAAAACGCTATACACCATGTACCATGCGCAAAAAGGAAAACATCATGGATACCCACATCAGCAAGGAAATTTTTCAAAAGGTCAGGCAGGTGGAGATCAAGACCAACCGTCTGGTGGATGATACCCTGGCGGGCCACTACCACTCGGTTTTTAAAGGCCGGGGCATGGACTTCGATGAGGTTCGGGAGTATGTGCCGGGTGACGACGTGAGGACCATTGACTGGAACGTGACGGCCCGCACCGGCCGGACCCATGTTAAAAAATTTACTGAGGAGCGGGAGCTGACCATCATGCTCATCATTGATGTGAGTGCCTCGGGTGAGTTTGGCTCAGCAATGCAGAGCAAACGGGAATTGATGGCCGAAATCGGAAGCGTGCTGGCGTTTTCCGCCATGCGCAACAATGACAAGGTCGGCCTGGTGCTCTTTACGGATGATGCCGAGCTCTATATTCCACCGGGTAAAGGCCGCTCCCACATCCTGCGGGTCATTCGGGAAATTCTCTTCTTCCAGCCCGAAGGAACCGGCACCAATCTGGCAGCCGCCATGGACTTTACCAACCAGGTGATCAAACGCCGGGCCGTGGCCTTCCTCATCTCGGACTTCTGCCTGCCCGGAGATTTTGACGCTTCCCTCAGCGACCTTCGGCCTAAACTCCGAATTACAGGGCGTCGCCATGATCTCGTGGCCGTTTCGGTCAGTGATCAGCGGGAGCGGGAACTTCCTGATATCGGGATGATCACCATCGAAGATTCGGAAACCGGCGAGCAGGTGGAACTGAACACCTCCCGCCCGGATGTCCGGTCCCGTTTCAAGGATCTGGCGCAAAATCGCCGGAACAGCCTCAGGCGCGCCATCCGTTCAGTGGGCGTGGATATGCTGGAACTTTCCACAGAACGGTCCTACGTGGCGGACTTGCGACAGTTTTTCAGTTCCAGAGAAAGGAGGAGTCACTGATGGCGCCGAACGCTTTCAAACAACCGGCTGTATGGGCCATTCCACTCCTGTTGACGTTGTTTTTCCTGGCCGAAGGGTTGGCGTGGGGTGCAGTATCATCCCACTCAGTACCCCAACAACCCTTGGGCAAAGTTGTTTCAGCCCCGATTCCGTCAAGAACCGGATCATCGACGAAACCACCCGGACAGGGCAATTCATCCATAACCGCGGCTCCAAACCCCGACGGTACGCCATCATCCTGCCCCCTTGCCCTTTCAACAGGTCCCAAAGGCGATATTCGAGACATTCGCGGACCCATTCACATTCCGGATCCGCGCATCTGGCTCTACTACGCACTGGGCGGCATCTTGTTGCTTCTTATGGCGTGGGCGGCCTGGAAATGGTTCAGCAAACGGCAACTATTACATCCTAAGGCAGCATTTGAGATTGCATTTGAAGAACTGGAAAAAGCCAAATCCCTGATGACACCGCAAATGGCGGAAGGGTTTTCAATAATGGTGTCAAAAACCATACGAACTTACATTGAAAAGCGGTTCAGAATGCGGGCCACCCGAAAAACCACCCATGAATTTATCACCCAGGTGGCGGCTGAATCTTCGAGCGAACTGAACCGGCACAGCGAAACCCTGCGGGAATTCCTGGTCCACTGTGATCTGGCAAAATTTGCCCGGCAGACTTTCAGCAGGGAACAGATGCAGAAGATGCACCAAACCGCCTGGCGTTTCGTGGAGGAAACACAACCAAAACCTGAGGAAAAAGAAGTGGAAAAGGATGCTTCGACCGTCAAAACTGAAGGCACATCAGCGGAAACCATAGAAAACAACATACACGGCAGAAAACGATTCTTCAAAGGCCGCTTTAAGGGCAGTTTCCTGTGGGTTCCCAAAAAAGAAACCGGAAGCCCGGGGGTTAACAACACCCATCAAGTCGTTGCGGCGGGAGGTAGATAAATGTTTCATTTTGACCACCCGGAAGTTTTGTGGTTACTGGCCCTGCTTCCACTCCTGGCCTTCCTGCGGGGACGAAGGGGATCGGCAGCGGCCATACGGTACTCATCGGCGCAAACCGCCAAAGCCATTGCAGGCGCTCGAAAATCCAGGGCCGGCAAATGGCTGGGAACCTTGCGCATCCTGGCACTGGGGGCACTGGTGGTGGCGCTGGCCCAACCCCAGATTGTACATGGCACATCGGAAGTTGACGCCAGCGGAATCGATATTATCCTGGCGGTGGACGTCTCCGGATCCATGGAAGCACTGGATTTCACCATCAACAATGAACCGGCCAACAGGGTGGAAGTGGTCAAGCAAGTGGTATCCCGATTCATTGAAGCGCGGCCCAATGATCGCATCGGCCTGGTGGCTTTTGCCGGCCGGCCTTATATGGTCAGCCCTCTCACCCTGGATCATCAATGGCTTCAGAGGCGCCTTAAAACCATTCATCCCGGCATGATTGAGGACGGCACGGCCATCGGCTCGGCCCTCGGATCCAGTGTGAATCGACTGAGGGATCAAAAAGCCAAATCGAGGATCGTCATCCTGCTGACCGACGGTATAAACAATGCGGGCAAAATTCTGCCGGCGACCGCAGCCGAAGCAGCGGAAACCTTTGGCATCAAAATCTACACCATCGGCGCCGGTTCCCGCGGTGAAGTGCCGGTTCCCATCACCGACAAGTTCGGTAATAGAAAGATGTTACGCGCAAAGGTGGATATTGATGAGAAAACCCTGAAACAGGTTTCCCAAATGACCGGTGCACAGTACTACCGGGCCACGGACACCGACTCACTGGAAAAAATATACAAGGACATCAACAAACTCGAAACCACTACCCGCAAAATCAAGAAATTTGAGCATCGAAACGAGATGTTTCTGTGGGCCGCCCTGGGGGCCCTC
>CAYPQJ010000172.1:5660-9257 GCA_964412835.1 uncultured Desulfobacteraceae bacterium
AAACCATGCAATTCGCACATTCCATCTGGTTGCCGGCAGGGGTGGCGGCCTGCGGAATCCTGGCTTTGAGTTTCTACTTTTTTCAGAAAAGGAGCACTACGGCGTTACAGGAATTCGCCTCCGGGCGCCTTTTGGAAAAACTCACACTGGGGGTTTCCCCCAAAAAACGGATGATCAAACGGGTGATCCTGGTGATGGTGGTGGCCTCGATTTTTGTGGCCCTGGCCCGGCCTCAAATGGGCTTTCAATGGAAAGAGATCAAGCGAAAGGGGATCGATATCCTGCTGGCAGTGGACACCTCAAAAAGTATGCTGGCGGAAGACGTTAAGCCCAATCGACTTGAGCGCAGCAAATTCGGCATCATGGATTTTGTTTCCAAACTGGAGGGCGATCGGGTGGGACTCCTGCCGTTCGCCGGCACAGCCTTTCTCATGTGCCCTTTGACCCTTGATTATGGCGCTTTCAAAGACTCTCTTGAAGCGCTGAATACGGAAATTATTCCTCAGGGCGGGACGGATCTTGCCAGCGCCATTTATGAAGCGGAAGCCGTTTTTCATAACGATGCCAACCATAAAATATTGGTCCTTGTCACCGATGGGGAAGACCTGGAAGGGGAAGCCCTTTCCGCAGCAACAGAGGCAAAGAACAGGGGGTTGACCATCTTCACGGTGGGCGTCGGAACGCCTTCAGGTGAACTGATTCCCCTTACGAGCGGCGGAAAAGACGGGGCTTTCTTAAAAGATGAAACGGGTCAACCGGTGAAATCCCGCCTCGATGAAACCATGCTTCAAAAAATCGCCGAGACCACCGGGGGCCGTTACGAACCGTTGGGACAACAAGCCGAAGGCCTTGAGAGCATCTACCGGGAAAAGCTCAGCCTGGTACCGAAAAAAGAGCTGGCCGAGAGAATGCAACGGGTCCCCATAGAAAGATTCCAATGGCCCCTCATGTTGGCCCTTATCCTGCTGCTGGCTGAGTTTGCCATTTCGGACCGTAAAAGGAGCCGGAAACCCTTTCCCGTCATTAAAACCGCCTACAGGCGCATTCCAAAAATCGGGCGTGTCGCAGGGGCCACTTCCGTTGGGATGCTGGTCCTACTGGCCATCATTTTTCTGGGGTTTGGGGGAGCGCATGCTTCGCCGGGCGGCGCCGAGACGGCATACAAGACCGGTGATTACGATCTGGCGATGGAAGGATACCGATCCGAAACCCAAAAGTCCCCGGAAAACCCACAGATGCAGTTCAACCTGGGTGCTGCCGCCTACAAAGGCAAACAATACCCGGAAGCTTTGGCGTCCTTTAAGCGTGCCCTGAACGTTCAAGACATCCATCTGCAAAACCAATCCTATTACAACATGGGAAACACCCTCTACCGCCAGGGGGAGGAAACTGAAAAACAGAATCCTCAGCAGACCATTCAACAATGGGAAGCGTCCATACAGGCTTACGAAAGCGCCTTGAAGTTGAAACCGGAGGACCAGGATGCCGAGTTTAACAAGGATTTCGTAAAAAAACGGCTGGAGGCGCTCAAAAAGAATCAGAAACAGAACCCGAAAGACTGCAATAAATGCAACAAAGACAAGAATAAGGATAATAAGAAGAACAATCAGCAGAAAAACCAGCAGGCCAACAATAAAAGCTCAAAACAAAAACAGAATAACAGCGGTCAAAACAAAAAATCCGCGCAAAATCAAAACCAAAATTCCGAAAAAATGGACAAACAGCAGAAAAATAAACCGGACCAGACTCATACAGCCCGGGCCCCCAAACGTCGACGACCGGGGCAAATGAGCGAAGAACAGGCCAAGAATTTGCTGGATTCTCTAAAAGGTGATGAGAAAGCCATGCCCATGACCGCTCAGAACACGGGGATGGGTGGCAAGCCTCAGGATCAGAAAAGGAGGGACTGGTAATGGAACACCCCAAAACAAACATGGGAGAAAAAGCCATAACCCTTCGGCGAATGCCCAATCGTCGACGTCTGGGGGCCGGCGCCATGTTCCTCCTGGCCGCCGGAGCATTGGCTTTATTTTCCAGCGGCAGCCAGGCGGGTTGGGGCAAGGGGAGTGGAAACAGCGCCGCAGGGGTTTCCCATGGCCGCGTATCTGCCGCCATTGAGCCAGGGAGTATTGCCATGGGTGAAGCCGCCATCCTGGTAGTTCAGATTTCAGGAGAACAGGCGGGCCAGCCGGCCTTAAACCCTGTGGATGGTCTTCGATTTTATTCCATGGGCCGAAGCAGCCAGTATCAATCCATTAACGGGCGTGTCTCCGCCACCACAAGCTACCTGTTTCAGGTACAGGCGGAACGCGCAGGGGATTTTGTGATCCCCCCGGTGGAAGCCACCATCGGCGGCAAAATTCGAAAGTCCAAACCGGTAACCCTACGCGTTGCCCAGGAGGCATCCCGGCACTCAAGACGGAACGTCCTGCCCTCTTCCAATCGGCTCTCCCAAAACGGGGCTTCAAATTACACCGGCGATGATATTAAAAAGGGTCAGCTCATGAGCTGGGAAGAAGGTAAACCGGCGTTTCTGAGGGTTCTTCCCCGGGCCGGCCGCGCTTATGTGGGCGAACTCCTTCCCATGGAAATCAAGGCCTATTTCCACCAGGGAATTCAAGCCACCCTGCGCACACTGCCGGTCATTCAAGGCGGCGCTTTCGCCTGTCGAGAGTTGAAGGACAAACCGGAGCAAACCCAGGAAATCCTGGACGGGATTCCTTACAACGTGTTGACCTGGTATACGGCCATGAGTGCCGTAAAGGAGGGAGAACACCCGGTGTCGGCGGAACTTGATGCCATCCTGGGCATCCCCGAGCAATCCCGTCGCCGCAGCCCTTTCGGCCGTGGTCTTTTCGATGATGATTTCTTTAGCGGTTTTTTCCAAAATACACGTGAAGAATTGGTCAAATTGACCAATCCCCGGCTTAAAATCAGCGTACTGCCCCTGCCCAAATTGGCTCGGCCAAAGGATTTCAGCGGCGCCGTGGGTCGATTCAAATTATCCGCCACGGCAACACCGCAAAAATCAATGGTGGGGGACCCCATCACCATCAAGATGTGCATCAAAGGGACTGGAAACTTTGCCCGCGTCTCCACGCCTGTACTGAATGTCAATAAAGATTGGAAGACCTACAGGCCCTCGGCGTCCTTTAAGGCCCTGAACAGTGCCGGCTACACCGGAGAGAAGTCTTTTGAGCAAGCCATTATTCCCATGAACCGGTCCATCAAGACGGTTCCCCCGGTCACCTTCTCCTATTTTGATACGGAAAAGGAACAATATGTCACGCTGAAAACGAAAGCGATCCCTCTGACCTTGACTGCGGGAACGGCCAGACCGCCAGCTACAGCTAAAGCAGTAGGGAATGTGAACGAATCCGAAGAACCGGTTCAGGCGGAAGGAAAAGGTTCCGGCAACAAAAATCTTGCGCCCATTCATGTGGCAATGGGACCCACGGTGAAAAGTCTGAGACCGCTGGTTGAAAACCCTTGGTTCATCGGGGCGCAGGGATTTCCAGTGGGCGCCATTTTCCTGGGTCTTTTTTTCAGCCGCCGTCAGAAAAAGCGGTCGAACGACCCCGGAATTATCCGCAAAAA
>CAYPQJ010000173.1:0-9175 GCA_964412835.1 uncultured Desulfobacteraceae bacterium
AATAATTTTTTCAGAGACTTCCTGCATGGCCAGGCTCATGGTTTCCGCAAGCCCCCGGGGATGCTCCTCTTTACATCGCCGGGCCACCCGATAGGATTTCTGAAATAAAATCCGTTTGCTGACATCCGGTTCCTGTAACACCACCAGCGTAATGCTCAACCCCAGTACCGCATCCCACCTTTCGGGCGTATCCAGTTCAAAAAATTCATCCACGGATCCTTCCAGGGCATAGGAAGCGGCCTGGTGGCTTTTATGGGTAAATACGGCTTTAAACAGGCCGGAGTCCCTCAGATCCCGTGCCAGAAAATAGGTTGCGAAACTCCCGGGGTTTGCGATCCATTTGGAATACACATATTCATCCCGCTTAAATGATTTGTCGCGATAGATCATGCGGTTGGAATTATAGATCGGCGCCACCCCGAAGCGATCCACCCGAAGCACCGCTTTAATGGGTTTTGGGTCTTCTATTTCCGGAACCGTGTATTCAAGGGTAAAATAATTGATTTTCGGCTTGGGTTTTTTCAATGCGGAACACCCTGCCAGGCAAAAGAGACTGCAAAAAACCAATACCAGAAATCTTTCACGCTTTAACATCTGTTGCCTCCTCTTATGGTTCCCCATTATCCGTCTCCAAGGCCCTCGGCACGGCCGGTTCCCCGAATATCAACTGTGACGGGCTGTCTGAAAGGACTTCCAGAAATCGATCCAGGTGTTCCGTTGCCCGCTCCAGGTTCTGCGCGCTTATCAGAAGCTGGACCTTGAGTCGATTCAGGGCGTCATCGGTGTTGCCGATGAAAGCGGCCCCCTTCTCCAGCAACTTGTTGGCATTGACCATGGCTTTCTTGAGGTCCATGACCGCCTCTGAAACCGGCTCCTCGTTTCTGGCCACGAACCCTTCCATTCGGACCAGGGTTCGGTCCACCTGGGCCAGGCTGTTTCCGGCTTTTTCCATTAATCCATCAAGGGATTTGGCCGCGTGATCCACCGAACCGAGGATGCTATCCCATTTTCCATTTTTCAGTATGCGATCCGCACTGGTGAGAGACGACTGCAATTTGTTTGAAATCCCCTTGACATCCGCGTCTGCGATCATGATGTTGGCGTTATCCAGGGTTAATTTTATTTTATCGGAAATACCCGGGAGGTCAATGGACTTGAAATGTTTCAAAACCTCATCCAGCCCCCTGAGCAATCGGTTGATTTCAGAGGGTTTTGATGCCACGATGGGGTATTCCGTTGGAAAAGAAAGCACCGGGGACTCATCAGGCTCGCCCTTTTTTTTGCGATCCAATTCAACCAGCATACTGCCGGTGATCCCCACGTTCTTGAGCTGTGCCACAATGTTGTTGTCCAGTTTCTGCCCTGACTCAATCTTGAGGATCACCTGGATTAATTTTGAATCCGGCGCCACCCCAATGCTCTCAACCCGACCGATGGAAACACCTCGGTATTTCACCGGAGAATCCTTTTTGAGACCTTGAACCGACTCATTGAAATAGGTCACGTAAAACTTCCCCTTCTCAAGATACCGGCTCATCCCCAGCCAGACAATGGCCAACACGCTGATGGTCAGGCCGCCGGCTACAAAAAGGCCCACTGTAAATTTCGCTTTTCTTGATGCCATTTAAAACCTCTTGCAATCAGGACTGGCCTTTTTCAATCAGGCCCGGCGGTTGAAAAATTGCTTGACAAACGCGTTCTGGCTGTTATCCCGAAGATATCTGGGATTCCCTTCGGCAATCATGCCTTTGGCTTTCTTGTCCAGCATGATGATCCTCGAGGCCACCGTAAAAATGCTGTCCAACTCATGGGTAACAATCACCATAGTGGTCCCGAGGGTTCGGTTCAAATGAAGCAACAGATTGTCCAGTTCCGCAGAGGTAATGGGATCCAGACCCGCAGACGGCTCATCGAAAAAAAGGATCTTTGGATTCAAAGCCATGGCGCGAGCCAGCCCTGCCCTCTTTTTCATGCCGCCGCTCAGCTCTGAGGGCAGATGGTTTCCGTACCCGTCCAGATTGACCAGGCCCAGCTTCATTTTAACCAGCATATCCACGGCATCCTTTTTGAGCGAGGTATATTCCTCAATGGGGAGTGCAACGTTTTGCGCCACGGTCATGGAACCGAACAACGCCGCGCTCTGATAAAGGACACCGATCTTCGTCAGAATTTTTTTCAATCCGTCTTCGTCTTCAGCGATGACTTCATCACCGTCAACCAGGATTCGGCCTGCATGGGGGCTTAAGAGCCCGATGAGGCTTTTGAGCAATGTACTCTTTCCGCAACCGCTGCCGCCAAGAACAACGAATATTTCGCCCTCATAAACCTTGAAATTGACATCCCTGAAAATAACCGCATCTCCATACCGTACTTCAAGGTCCTTTACCTCTATAATGGCTTTTCTACCCATCGGTTGTGTTTCACCCGGTATATCGAAGAATCACTGAAAAAATTGAATCAAAAAGGATAATTAAAAAAATGCTGCTGACCACGGCGGATGTGGTGGCCTGCCCCACGGAAGCGGCGCCCCCACTCACTTGAAATCCCCTGAGACACCCCACCCAGGTAATGACCAATCCGAAAATACCGCTTTTCAAAACCCCCCAGAACACATCAAAAAGGGTCAGGGTGTTAACGGTCTGGGCTACATAGGCGCCGGCCGTCAAATCCAGCATGAAAACGCCTACCAGAAGACCGCCGGCAATGGCAAAAATATCAGAAAAGAGCGTCAAGATAGGCACCATGACAATGGCGGCAATCAGCTTTGGGATTACCAGGAACCCAACGGGATCGAACCCCATGGTAAAAAGTGCATCCACTTCCTCGGAAATCTTCATGGTGCCGATTTCAGCCGCAAAGGCCGAGCCGGATCTTCCCGCAACAATAATGGCCGTCATGATGGGCCCCAGTTCCCGGGTCATGGAAAGACCCACCAGTGAGGCCACATAGATGTTCGCACCGAACTGTTCCAACTGAACGGAGGACATGAAAGCCATGATCAATCCCATCAGAAAGCTGATCAGTGCGACGATGGGTAGGCCATCCACTCCGGTCTTCTGCATGTAATCCAGGGTGTCTTCTCTGCGGAGCAACTTGGGATGAACCAGGTGTTGGCCCAGGGAGAGGGTAATGGCACCGATAAAAGAGACGGCGTATTTGATGTCGTTGAGGATATCATAGGTTTTTTCGCCCAGCCGAACGAAAACCCCCTGCCGCCGCTTTTTCTCGAAGGAAACCTTCTTAAACAGGGAATCGAATCTCAGAAACATCAACATTTCCCTGATCTTTTCACCGGGATGGCGCAGATTAAAATCCCCGTTGCCTTTAACGGCGATTTTACGCAACTCAACCAGTACCAGGGCTCCGAAATCATCCAGATATGTAACATTTTCCATGTCCACGGTGAGGTTACCGGGAGGGTTTTGGGAAAAATAGCGCGACAAATCTTCCATCAAGCTGCCGGCATTACTCGAATCCATACGTCCATGAAACCGGATGGTGGTGCCGTCTTCTGTATTTTCAGAAATTTCATATGGAAGGGGGGGATTGGCGGTATTCAATATTTTTCAGGACCCGTCAAAGGGAAGATGCTTCAGATCATCCTCATTTACATTGTATTTTTCTTTCAGTTTTTCAAGATCCACCTGGAAAACCAACCAACCCAGGAATTCGCCATCCTTTTTCATCTTAAAAGCCATTTCAACGGCCTTGCTGCCCATGGGATTCTGTTTCGTAGCCCGATAAAGTGATAAAACGCTGTAGGGCCTGTTTGCACTTTGATCAAACGGTATACCGGAATAGCTGCTGTCCACCATCTTTTCCGCATCGAAACCGGTCAATGTGGCATAGGCTTCAAATACCTTTTTATTTTCATCCAGCAATACCAGACCGTTATAGGGGATTGAAACCCCTTTTTGAACATCCAGAAACCCTTTAATGATTTGTTTGGTTTTTGCACGGTCACCCGCCTTTAGCGGTTCGACCAGAAACGATTCAAGCATTTTGAAGGTAATCGATAAATCATCCCTGAACTGGCGTTTTCGGGAATCGGTTATTTTATACCCTTTTGAAAAATAGGGGTAGCCAAACAGTATGCCCACTGCAAAAAGCGCCAGAAGCGCTATTGAGGGGATCAACCAGCGCCTTGTGCGCTTGTAACGTCGCTCCAGGTTTTCTACGGATGTAACATCTCTACCGACGAAAAGCACACCGCGAAAATTGTGTTGGCCGTCATATAGAACCTTCGTACTGGTGGAAACGAAGCATATCCCCTTTTCCGGATGCCTGATTTTTAATACTTTTTCCTGAATGGTATCGCCGGCCTTGAGCTCTTCGAGGAGGTTCCTGTAAACCAGAGGATCATCATAAATCCTTTCGGCAGATTTGCCGCGCATCTGCGCATCATCTCTACCGTAAAGTTTTTCAGCTGCCGCATTCCATGTTGAGATATTTCCGTCCTTATCGACAATGATGACCGCATCGGGGAGCTGATCACACAATTCCCGAAACCCGAACAGGGTCTGACTGGTGGCATCCAAGCGTTTCGCCAGGAACTTCGCCACCACGGTCACCACTTCCGGAAATTCCTTCAAAAAAGGCTCCACATTCTCTTTGGGAATGCGGACCGCTTTTACATCGGTCATGGCCTTTACGGTGGCCGTTCGCTTCTCATTCAGAAGGAACGACATTTCCCCGAACACAACGCCTTCCTTAACGATATCGGCAATCTTTTTTGTCCCTTTGAGAACATCCAGTTTGCCGGACACCAGGACATAAATGTCCTGGGAATCGTCCCCTTCAAAAAACAGGGTCTCACCTGTTTCATAAGAAACAAGGTATTTCTCCATTTCGGAGCTGTTAATGACTCTGTTCAGCATGAGATTCTCACCAGAATATTTATTTTGATTTCAGTGTATCCGCAAATGGTATTTTCGTCAAGCGCTTGCACGTTTCACCTCTTGGGCCTCAAACGGCTGGATCCGCGACATGGTAGCTCGGGGGATCTTTCATTTAAGGTGAATACAGGGGAAGAGAAACGACAACAGTGGTCACACCATTTTCCGATCGAATTTCCATTTTTCCATCGAGCAAACGCAGAATTCGGTGCGTAATATAGAGGCCTCGACCTTCACCGGCCCCCTCAAGACTTTTCATCTGATCCTGTTGGGACATTTCGCCGCTGTTGGTAATTTCCGCACAGGCCCATTCCCCATGAGCATAGGTTCGAACCGCCAGGACACCCCCCTTCAGCGGAATCGCTTTGGTCGCGTTATTCAAGAGGTTGTCAAATACCCGCTCCATGTGAACTGAATGGCATTTGACCCTCAAATCCCGATCATACGGTCCTTGATTCAGTGTTACATTCTGCCGGAGCAACTCTTTAATGGCCTCTTTGTTGATCTCAACCCTGTTCTCCACCGTACGGGAAAAATCCACAATCTGTTCTTCCCCTACCGCGTAGAGACCCATGGCCAATTCCTGCAGCCGACTGGTTTCCTCCAGCAGGATATCCACGTATTTTTGAATCTGTTCCCTGGAGGATTCCAGATCATCTTTTCGCATCAGGGATTTCAGGCGACGCGCAAAGCCGGCTGTTGCAATAGCCGGGTTTTTGAAATCATGGAGGGCATCATCCAGTTGCTCCATTTTTTGCGCCTTCATCAATTCCCGGCCCAGAAAGAGAAAAACCCCAATCTCTTCCTCCCGGTACCTTTTTCGATAGTCCAACGCGTCAAATGTCATAAAATGGGTAATTTCGCCACCCACCTTGAGGGGGATAAACAGGATCGAATTTATCCCGTGGCGCCTGGCAAACCGCTTATTGCTTTCCGACATCAGGGCGCTGCGTTCCACATCGACAATTAGAATGTAAAACGGGGTCACCTCTTCATATCTGGAGTCGCCCGTATAGTTCCTGAGGTTCAACAGCAATTCATAAACGGGCTCACTGTTGACCGGCACGGCCTTCCCTACGGAATGGTAACCCCCGATTAACGGAAAACCCGCCTGCAGGACAACCTGATCCAGCGCAGAACCCACCGAAAACAAGGCGCAACTCTGAAGATCCACCATATCCGCCAGTTCCGGAACCACTTCGTTGAAAACCTCCGCCAGCTTCACCCCGCCACGGCTTCCCAACTTGAGAAAAATATGGTTCACAATATCTTCCCGCTTTTCAGCGACTCGGTTCAAATTCAGAATTTTTTTATGGGCAATGACAAAGCTGAGCCTTTTGGCCATGGTGTTGGCGGTTCTGCTTTCAAGAGGACTGAACTTTCGCTCACCGTCCTCATAATAGAGCTGAATAACACCAAGAGTATCCCGTTCTCTGGGGAAAAAACGGGGAATTTCGAAGGGAATGGCCATCAAGGAGTGGAGGCCTTCTTTAATAACGGCCCCTTTATTGTGATATAAATCCTCTTTCAGCAGATTGGCGGCAAAATAGGTCCGGCGGCTTCGCAACACCTCCCCGGCAATGCTGTCCTCCAGGGGGATGGCGGTTTCCCGCGTCTCCTCTCTGGACGGGTACGATCCATAGGAAAGCATCTGTTCGGTCTTGGGGTCATATATCCGTACGGAAGCAGATGTTGCCCCCAAAAAAGAAACCATGTGGGAGGTGGCTTTTTCCAGGATTTCCTGCTCAGAAAGGTCCGGATCGATATCGACGATTTCGTCGACCTTTCCGGCAAACCGTCCCAGAAACTTTGGCAGAAGGTTTTCTTCAATCCATTGAATGTAATGCGTCCAGAATTCCGCATCTTCAGGAAAGCTTTCGGCCCAGGGTTCCAGCCGGATCTCCCTGATCAGATTCTCCAATCCCGTCAACATAGAAGGCACTCTCACCGTTGGGCATGGTCGAAATGAAGTGCACCAAAATAACAAATGCCCTTCAGAAAGTCAAGAGGGGCACGTTACAGCGTGCCCCTACGCAGCGTATCCCCTACATGATCCTCCCCCTTGACCCCTATGCCTGCCTGTGGTAGATCTGATTTGAAATGCCCATGAATATCAGAAGATCTTTTGAAATACTTGAAATCGGTGCAGACGCCACAGAAGACGAGGCGAGACAGGCTTACAAGGATCTTGTGGCGGTCTGGCACCCGGATCGCTTTTCTCACAACCCACGCCTGAAAAAGAAGGCAGAGGAAAAATTGAAAGAAGCCAACCTGGCGTTTGAAACGGTGCAGGCTTTTTTTTCCGGCACAGGGAAAAAACAAGCCCCTGGCGGAGAGCAAAGGGGAAAAGACGGGTTCAGCAAAACGGAACTGGCTGCGGAACTGGGTACCGGTGCCGTTCTGACCCTCTGGTCTTATCTCTCGGATAAAATCAACCACATATTGACTGATGATGTTAAGAAAAACAGATAGAAACCACCCAACCCTTGAGAAAAAAGTTCCCAAGGTGTTCAAAGGAGTTGTGATTCATGTTTTCAGATGATACGATGCGGAACGCAACGTTAACTTAAGGGGGCTGTCATGAAAAAACGCCATAAAAGCATAATAGTGGTTCTGATCGTATCGCTTGCGCTTTTTTCCTGCTTGGGACAAATCGCCATGGCACAGGACCGCATTAAGGCACTGGACGACGATAAGGCTGCCTACATGATGGGAGATCTCGTCATCATGAGACCCCTTGGCATCGCCGCCACCGCCGTGGGGGCAGTCACCTACGTGTTGTCCCTCCCCTTTTCCCTGCTTGGCGGAAATGAGGCGGAGGCTAGGCAGAAACTCATGGGAGACCCGGCGGGGTATACGTTTCAAAGGCCCCTGGGTGATTTTTAAAGTGGTGATGATCAACCATCAGCGTTTTCAATTGCCCGGATTCGTCGGCTCAAGGTTTGCAGCAGTTCAATGGCGACGGACGGATACTTTTTGATCTCATCCCTGAAATTCCATTGGTCCAGAGAAAGCATCTCGGAATCCATCCGCGTAACAACACTTGCCGTCCTGACGTAATCATCAATCAGCGCCATTTCACCAAAGTAGGTTCCGGACCCGAGCGCTCTCAAGAACACTTCAGAAGGCTCACCCAGATCTTTTATGACCGCTACTTCGCCGGAAACGATGATAAACAACCGCCCATCCCTGGCACCCTCCCTGACGATCACATCCCCCTTCTCATAGCGATGGCGTTGGGCCAATTTCGATAACCGCTTAAGGTCCCGCTTCTTCATCAATGAAAAAAGTGCGATTTTTGACAGTATTTCAGTATGATCCATGATGGTTCCTCTGAACAATCATAAAAGGTATTCCGGGTTCACATTCTGTAGCGCATGAAAAATATTTCCTTTGATTTTACGGCTTTTCCGGTAAAAACTGTTCAGCATGTCCTTGATTTCTTCCCGTTTGGTCGCCCCCGCGCTGGGGCATCCCAGTTGGACCCGGGGAAAATCCATTTCTCCGGCATAACGTCTTATGAGATCTTCATCCAAAAGATAAAGGGGTCTAATCACCGTCAATTTGCCGCCAAAAAGTTCCTGCACCGGCAGCATGGTACTGATGGAAGCACCATAGAAAATATTCAAGAAAAGGGTTTCAATGATATCGTCTTTGTGGTGACCCAGGGCGATTCGGTTGCACTGAAGGGTATCCGCCAGCTCAAAGAGCAGTTTTCTTCTCATTCGCGAACAGAGAAAGCAGGGGTTTTTCCGGTTTTCCGGACCGTGCGCTCTTGGGCCGATGTCGCTTTCAATGATCCTGTAATCAAACCCGCGTGATGAGAAAAACGCCTCCATTTCCCTGGCGGAATTTCCACCAAAACCGGGGTCCACATGGACAGCGGTAATGTCATAGGAAATGGGAATCCTTCTCAACCTTTCATGCAAAACCCGCAGAAGAACCAGGCTGTCTTTGCCACCCGATACCGCAACCAGAACATGATCCCCGTCTCGAATCATCTTCTGACGGTGAATGGCCTTTCCCGTGAGCCGCTTTATCTCCTTGGCAACAAAGCCCAATCTTTGTCCCTTAATAATAGGAAGATTTCCTTTTCCGCTGTTGCCTTCCCATGACCAGGCCGAAAATAAGTCCCACCAGCAACACCACCGCACCTGACAGAAACCATCGGTTTCGTTGCGAAGACTTCAACACCATGTTTTCCTTCTGCAGGGTTTCCAGGGTCACACGTGCTTCCTGCAGGGCTTTCAATGTCTCATCGTGGGTTTCCTGAAGCGCCA
>CAYPQJ010000174.1:0-9085 GCA_964412835.1 uncultured Desulfobacteraceae bacterium
AGAGAATACCGGCCATGGAGAGGTCGTCTCCGGGGATGGTGACGCGGGTTCCCTCATTCAGAATTTCTTGTTTGTCGATGCAGGCGCTTGTGAAAATGATGAGGAGGAGCGTAAGGAGACTGAAGCTACCCTTAACAGTCTTTATAAGCGTAGGGTTGGGGTAGGGGATACCCATTTAAAACCCCTTTACACTTCCAGTTTGCGGTGAATCAACTTGATGACCGATTTGGGGTTGGCTTTGCCCCTGGTCTTTCTCATGACCTGGCCCACCAGAAAATCAATGGGTTTAAGGTTCCCTTCATTTATTTGAGAAACCACTTTGGGGTTTTCATTCATCACGTCATCCAGAAAAGCTTCCAGCTGGTCTTCATCCTGAATGGGTTTCAGACCCTTTTTATGGATGATCGCTTCCGGTTCATCACCGGTCTTAAACATGTCTTCCAGAATTTCCCTGCCGATTCCGGGTGTTACCTTGCCCCGGCTTACGAGATTGACCAACTCCGCACAGTTCCTTGGCTCAATCGGGCATTCTGCAATAGTAGCGGATGCCTCTTTAAGAAGCCTGAAAAGCTCCTTGATAATCCAGTGGCTCAGTTTTTTGGGGTCGTCACAATGGGAGACACAGGCGGTGAAATAGTCCGAGACGGCCCTTTCTTTGGTCAGGATCAGCGCATCGTCTTTGGGAATGGCATATTCATCCATGATTCGTTTGACCCTCTGGTGAGGGAGTTCGGGCAATGCACTTTTGATGTCGGTGATAAACTTGTCTTCGAGGTTTACCTCCAGCAGATCGGGATCCGGAAAATAACGGTAATCCGGGGCGTTTTCCTTGCTCCGCATGGGACGGGTGATACGCTTTATTTCATCAAAGAGAAGCGTTTCCTGTTCAATGGTGCCGCCGGAATCCAGGATTTCCGCCTGCCGCTTCATTTCGTATTCGAGCGCTTCCATCATGAATCGAAAAGAGGACATGTTTTTGACCTCGGTCCGGTTGCTGAACTCTCGAGTTCCCCTGGGGCGGATTGAAAGGTTCACATCACATCGAAGTTGCCCCTTTTCCATTTTGCAGTCACTGACGCCGATATAGCGGAGGATCTGCCGCAACTTTTCCAGATAAGCCCGGGCTTCCTGAACCGAGCGCAAGGGGTTTCGTTCATGATCTCCCACAATCTCAAGGAGCGGTACACTGCTTCGATTGTAGTCCACCAGGCTGTAGTCGGCATCATCAAAGGAATCGGATGAATGCACCAGTTTCCCGGCATCTTCTTCAAGGTGAATCCGTTTGATGCCGACAGGGTAGGGTTTTCCGTCATCACCCGTGATTTCAAGATATCCGTTTTCACAAAACGGGAGTTCATACTGGGAGATTTGATATCCTTTGGGCAGATCAGGGTAGAAGTAGTTTTTTCGAGCAAACCGCGACCGCCGGTTTATGGTGCAATCAAGGGCCACACCTGCAGAAATGGCATATTCCACAGCCTTTTTATTGAGAACGGGAAGCGCTCCCGGCTGCCCGGTGCAAACCGGGCAGATCTCCGTATTTGGGGGGATATCATAAGCCACCCGGCAATTGCAGAACAGTTTCGTTTCGGTTTTCAGTTCGACGTGTGTTTCAAAGCAAATAACAGATTCATATTCCATGGTTGGGATTCCTGTAGGAATTAGTTATAAGGTATAAGGTGTAAGGTCTAAACCCATTTTTCAGCGTTCCACATTTGCCGCCCCGGCTAAACGCTCGTAGGCTGCTCCCACCCGAAGGACCATCTCTTCATCAAAGGGTTTTCCCACGATTTGAAGGCCCACCGGCAGCTCATCTACTGTGCCGCAGGGAAGGCTCATGCCGGGCAGCCCCGCCAGGTTGAGAGAAACGGTGTAGATGTCCACCAGGTACATCTGCAGGGGATCGGTCATTTTTTCACCCAGGGCAAAGGGCAGACAGGGCGTGACAGGGGTCATGATGCAGTCCACTTTTTTGAATGCCTCGTCAAAATCCCCCTTGATCAATGCCCTGGCTTTCTGCGCTTTCAGGTAATAGGCATCGTAGTAGCCGGCTGAGAGGACATAAGTCCCCAGCATGATCCGCCGTTTCACCTCCATGCCGAAACCTTCCGTTCGGGTTTTATGGTACATTTCCATGCAGTCGGCTATCTCCCCCGCATTTCTGAAACCGTATTTTACGCCGTCAAAACGCGCCAGGTTGCTGCTCGCTTCAGCGGTGGCGATAAGATAGTAGGCGCCGACGGCATAGGGGCTGTGGCTCAGATTGATGGGAATGACGCTGGCCCCGTTTTTTTCGAGAAGCGCAACGGCTTCAAGCACTTTCTCTCTGATTCTTGAATCCAACCCTTCCGTGAAAAATTCTTCGGGAATTCCGATCCGAATGCCTTCCATTTCCGGTTGAAGCGCCTTTAAGAAATCGGACTTTTCCACATGGGCGGAGGTGGTATCCAGCGGATCATGGCCGGAGATGACATTCAGCATCATGGCGCAGTCCGCCACTGTTTTTCCAATGGCCCCGATTTGATCCAGAGACGAGGCATAGGCGACCAAGCCGTACCGGGAAACCCTGCCATAGGTGGGTTTAATACCGGTGACGCCGCAAAAGGCAGACGGTTGACGAATGGATCCCCCTGTATCCGTTCCCAGGGCGAGGATGCTTTCACCGGAGGAAACCGCTGCCGCGGAACCGCCGCTGGAACCGCCGGCTACCCGCTCAAGGTCATTGGGGTTTCGGGTGGGGCCCACAATACTGTTTTCCGTGGAAGATCCCATACCGAATTCGTCCATGTTGGTTTTCCCAACCAGGACGGCGCCGGCGTCAAGAATTTTTTGAATGGCGGTGGCATTGTAAGTGGGGACAAAGTTTTCAAGGATTTTGGATCCGCAGGTGGTTCTGATGCCTTTTGTGCACAGGAGGTCTTTGACCGCAACGGGAATACCGGTCAAAAGGGGAATATCACCGCCCTGCCGGAATTTTGCATCGGCAAGATCGGCCTGTTTGAAAGCGATTTCCCGGGTTGTGGTGACAAAGGCATTAATGGATTTTTCCCTCTCATCGATTCTTTTGAACACCGATTCGGTGATTTCCCGTGCGCCGACTTCCCCCCGTCTCAGCATTCCGGCCAATTCCATTGCGCTTCGGTCGCACAGTTCCATGGTTTGACGTTCCAATATTCTAACCTTCCAGTATTTTGGGTACTTTGTAGTAGTTTTCTTCCCTCATGGGGGCATTTTCAAGCAAGGGTTCCGTTTCCTTACGGTCCAGAGGCCGGTCATCCCGCCAGACATTGTCTATCTCGAGAACATGACTCATGGGAGAGACGTGGCCCGTATCCAGATCTTTCAGGGTTTCCACGTAGTTCAGAATGGAATTGAGGTCTTTCTGGAAAAATGCGGTCTCCTGATCTGAAAGTTCCAGTCGTGCCAGCCTGGCCACGTGATTGACCTCTTTTTTGGATATCATTTCAGATTTTGAGTCTCTTGCGGTGGCGGTACGGTCATGGGCGGGTGTTTGCCCCTCTTTCACAGATCCCACCGGAGCGTTTTCCGGAGGAATGTTCAGCCGCAATTCCTCAAGTTGAGCACCATCAGCCATGGATGGGGCCTCGGTCAGGGGACAGAAGGCCCTCCGGTTTTTGGGAAACGCAATCACATCCCGAATGGAAGGTGTTCCCAGTATCATGGCAATAACACGGTCCAGACCCAGGGCCAGCCCCGCGTGAGGGGGAGTGCCGTATTCCAGCGCCTTCAGGAAGAAACCGAATTTGGCGTCAGCCTCTTCCCGGCTCAAGCCCAGGGCTTGAAAGATCTTTTTCTGAAAATCCATCCTGTGGATACGGATGCTGCCGCCGCCCAGCTCCTCGCCGTTCATGACCAGGTCATACGCCCTTGAGTTGAGGGCTTGAAGCGCGTCAATGTCGTCGGGATCGAAATCAGTTCTGTCAGGCATGGTAAAGGGGTGATGTTGAGAGCTGATCCGGCCGTCCTTTAATTCAAAGAGTGGGAAATCCGTGACCCAAAGAGGCCGCCAGTGATCTTTGGGAATCAGGTTCAGTCTCTCGGCCACATGGATGCGAAGTCTGCCCAGCACTTTTTTTACCAGGTCGCCGGAGTCATCCGCAATCATCATGAGGACGTCTCCATCCTGCGCCTGGAAACGTTTCAACAGCCCTTCCTGTTCCTTTGGGCTGAAAAACTGGACAATATTGGCCTGAAGTTTTCCGTCAATCACCCTCATCCAGGTTAACCCTCCGGCACCGAATTGCGGCACAATCGTTTTCGCATAATCATTTTGCAGAATGTTCTTGCTGAGGGCGCCGGCCTGGTCTTTGACGGGGAATCCCATGATTTGACCGCCCTTGTCGATGATTTTCCGGAATATGGAATACTTTGTGTCCTCAAAAATATCCGTGGTATCCTCAAAGGTCATTTTAAACCGCAGGTCGGGCCTGTCCGTTCCATAACGGTTCATTGCCGTTTCGTAGGTCATTCTGGGAAAGGGCCTCGGAAGCGTTACGCCTCCGACGGCAAACATTTTAGCCGTTAATTCTTCGATGGTTTCATAGATGAATTCCTCATCAATGAAGGAAGCTTCCATGTCCAACTGGGTAAACTCAGGCTGCCGATTGGGTCTCAGGTCTTCATCGCGAAAGCATCTTGCGATCTGAAAATACCGGTCCATGCCGCCGATCATGAGAATCTGTTTGAACAGTTGCGGTGATTGGGGCAGGGCATAAAATTTCCCGTGATGAACCCGGCTGGGAACCAGGTAGTCCCTGGCGCCCTCAGGTGTGCTTCGGGTCAGAAAGGGCGTTTCAATTTCAATGAAGTTTAAGGTGTCCAGAAAATCCCGAACACATTTGATGATCTGATACCGTTTGAGAAAGACGTCTTGCACTGAGGGTCGTCGAAGGTCCAGGTATCGATATCTGAGCCTTATTTCTTCATCCACGTTTTCAGGACCGGCCTGGATTTCCTCACCAAATACCATGGCTTTTTCACTGATCTGAAAAGGCATGGGCTTCGATTTGGATAACAGCCTCAAGCCGGTTGCCAGGACTTCAATCCTTCCCGTCTTGAGGGTCGGGTTTTCGGCGGCCTTATCCCTCAGGGTCACCCGGCCTCGAACTTCAATGACATACTCTTCCCGTATCAAAGAGGCTGTTTCATAACTGGCCTTGTCTTTTTGCGGATCAAAAACCACCTGAACAATACCGCGTACGTCCCTCAGGTGAAAAAAAAGAATGTTTCCATGGTCCCGTATGGCATCAACCCAGCCCATGAGCAGCACTGACGTTCCCGCATCGGAATCGGTCAACGCGCCACAATATGTCCTTTCTTTCCAAGTCATCAAAATCCCCTGGCTCTTTCCACCCACATACGGATGAAAGTTACTATGCTCGAATCGAAATTTGTAAGGAAGATCCTTGAATTAACCGAATAAAATCCATCTTTATAGTTTAGATATTTCTTTTAGTCAACAGTGGTTAGACTCTTTTTTTGAATGATTGCGCCACGGGAATCAGAATGATATCATGAATCGTAAATCGTAAACGGTTAAGTTAGCTTGCCATGAATATCATCAATACGATCATTCCCATTTTTGTGCTTATTGTTCTGGGCTGGTTTGCCGGGACGCGTGGTTTTTTACCGGTTTCATTTCTGGGTCCGGCAAACCGGTTGGTCTTCTATCTGGCAATTCCGGCCATGATATTCCGGGCCCTGTCCAAAACCAAGTTTCACGCAGAATTTGATCCGCAGGTTGTGGCGGGGACCGTGTTGGCGCTGATTATCGTCTTTGCTGTGGCGTGGGGTGTCTGTTCCATGCTTCATTTGAAGCGCGGACAACGGGGAACGTTTATCCATACCACCTTTCACGGCAATCTGGGCTATATCGGTTTTGCGGTGGCCTACTATTATCTGGGGGCTCAGGGGCTCGCCCGGGCCAGTATCATTGCCTCTTTTGTGATACTGGTTCAGAATTTTCTGGCGGTCCTGGTGTTTCAGGCCTACTCAAGCGACGTTCGAAGTCATTTTCAGAACCTACGGAAAATGGTCCTGACCATTCTCGGAAATCCGGTGATTATTTCTGCTGTCGCCGGAATGCTATTTTCCATTTTTCTTATTCCCATTCCGCTGGTTATCGGCAGAAGCCTGGATATATTGAGCAGTCTTGCCCTTCCCCTGGCGCTGCTGATTATCGGCGGTTCCATTTCGTTTTCATTCATGCGATCCAAAATGGGGTTTATTCTTTTGGCATGTATGTTGAAATTGGTTGCTCTCCCCTGTGCGGGTTTGATAATATTTAAATTTTTAAATCTTGCTTCAGGGGACTATTTACCGGGGATCATTCTGTTGGCATCCCCCACTGCAACGGTAA
The DNA here is from genome assembly GCA_964412835.1 of uncultured Desulfobacteraceae bacterium. GTDB lineage: Bacteria > Desulfobacterota > DSM-4660 > Desulfatiglandales > Desulfatiglandaceae > NaphS2. The sequence continues at coordinate 6,380 of CAYPQJ010000174.1, forward strand.
CGTATGTGATGGCCAAGGAAATGAAGGGGAATCCTGATTTCGCCAATGCGGCCATTTCCCTCTGCACCATCCTTTCCGCTGGAACGTTTATGTTCTGGCTGGCTTTCGTTCCCTGAAGCGAGTGGTTCTAGGTTCCGGGCTTGAAGTTTTGGGAGAGAGTACCTCCCTAAAATCTTTTCAGAAGGAGAAAAAAATGGCAGATAGAAGATCTTTTTGGATTCTGGTATTGTTGTTGTTATGCCTGTCAGGATGTACCGGGAGTGGTTACAACCGATATGCGGAAGATTTCTACAATCAAGGCATCGCGTGGTACCAGAAAGGTGAATACGACCGGGCGATAAATGATTTCACAAAAGTTATGGAAATGGCGCCCGAGGGCATGGACAATTATGTGGTGTATTATAATCGAGGTCTGGCCTACTATAAACTTCGGGATTACGATCGGGCCATCCTGGATTTTGATACGGCGCTGCAGCTCGTGGCCGGCCGGACGCCCATGGGCAAATATATACCCCGGATTTACGATTCCAGCATGGAAGTACCTGCGCGGACACCAAAATTGGAATACGGGGTATTCAATCTTTACAAAGCGCGTGGAGATGCGTGGTTTTACAAAAAGGGCTATGCTGAAGCCGTCAGTGACTATGATAGTGCCCTTAAATATGGGGAACAGCGTAAAGAGCTGCCGACGATTTACAACAGCCTGGCCTGGTCCAAATTTCAAACCGGGGCTTATAAGGAAGCGATCAATAACTTTTCCATTGCCCTCGATATCAGACCTCGTTCAGCGAAAGATTTCTACGGGAGGGCACGCGCTTGGGCTGAAATTGGAGACATGAACATGGCGCTGCGGGATGCGCTCGTGGCCCATGATCTCAATCCGGATAGCGGGAAATATGATGATCTTGTCTTTGAATTGAAGCAGACCATGAAAAGATAGGGGAAACCGTTACCTTAAACCAGAAAGGAGGGTTTGTTATGAAAGTTCACATCAAAACCATCGTTTGCACCACCGATTTTTCAGATTTTTCAAATCGTGCGGTTCCGTTTGGCGTTGCTCTGGCCAAGGAGTTCGGCGCCAAACTGTATTTATGCCATGTGATTGACTTGTCATCGGTTGCCATGTATGGCGAGGGGTTTTCGGACCCGTTGATGCTGGAATCCAAAATCAGAGAATATGCGCACGAGCACCTGCAGGATTTGATCGGCGATACGGATATCGAATGGGAATCACTGACATCGGTCGGGCATACGGCTGATGAAATTACCCAGATCGCCAAAGAAAAGGGAGCAGATCTGGTAGTGTCCGCCACCCACGGCCGGTCCGGTTTGAAGCGGCTGATTCTGGGATCGGTGACGGAGCGTTTAATGCGGACACTCCCCTGTCCCATGTATATTGTACGCAGTCTGGAAAGGGAGCCTTCGGCTCCTGTGATGGCTGAGATGAGACTCAGGAGAATTCTGGTGGGGTGTGATTTTTCCGCCGATTCGGACCTCGCCATACAGTATGGAATCAGCCTGGCCCAGGAATTTCAAACGGAATTATATCTGGCCCATGTGCTTGAACCGACGGTTTATAAGGACATGCTGACCCAACAGGCGGCTTCGGCCGATTCGGATCGGGAAGGGTTGCGGGAAGAACTGACCCAGAAACTGAATGGTATGGTGTCGGAGGAGGAAAAACAGTGGTGCAAACCGGAAACCCTGCTGCTGGCGGGACATCCCTCCGATGAGCTCACGAAATACGCCGTGGTGAATGAAGTGGATTTGATCGTTCTGGGTGTTCGGGGGCACAGTGTGATGGAGTCACTGTTGGTGGGGTCAACCACGGACCGTGTGGTCCGGCAGGCGCCCTGTCCGGTTCTCTCCGTGCGGCCCAAGGCATAGGAAAATAACAGGGGCCGGGTAAAACATCATACCCGGCCCCCATATTTAATCTTCGGTTAATGGTTTGAAACGTCCGAGCCGGATTTACGGCATGGGCGTCAGTTCAACCCGCCTGTTCAGTGCACGTCCTTCGTCCGTGTCATTGGTGGCCACGGGACGTGAGAACCCGAAGCCCCTGGCATTCAATCTGCTCGGGGCCACGCCTTTGTTGACCAGATATTGCATAACGGCATTTGCTCGCCGCAGGGAGAGCCCCATGTTGTATTTCGCGGTGCCGATATTATCGGTATTTCCCTGTACTTCCACTTTGATGGAGGGATTCATCTCAAATACCTTGGCCGCATCATCCAGGAATCGGTAGTATTCGGGTTTGATGTTGGATTTGTCAAAGTCAAACAGCACATCTCCCAGCACCCAGCATCCGAATTTATTGACCTTGGCGCCTTTAGGCGTTCCCGGGCATTTGTCAAATTCGGCGCAAACGAGATCGCCGTCATCATCCACACAGATCACTTCCACGACCTTCGGTGCTTTCTGCAGGAAGACATTGGCCACGAAATCGGCCATGCCTTGGCCGGCGGCGATGTCTTCGCCCTTCACCATGAAACCGCATCCGCTGTCATCCGCAACTTGAGCCAGGAACTTGGCGGCTTCCTTGTCGGCACCGATCAGCACGGGATAAATGCAGATCCTGTCGCCATACTGGCTTTTGAGGTTCATGACGGATTTCTTGACCGCAGCATAGTTCATGACTTCTTTGTTGGCGTCCGTGAAAATGACCACCGCGATGTTGCCCTGAACGGATTTGAAATCCTGGGC
>CAYPQJ010000175.1:0-8866 GCA_964412835.1 uncultured Desulfobacteraceae bacterium
GTTGAACTTGCAGGGTACGCCGCCCTCCTTCCTCATTGTGCCGTCATTCAGTTGTCTCAGTATCACACCATCTTCAGCCGACCTCCCTTTTCAATTGTTTTTTCCACAAAAAAAGCCACGAAGGCATACTTTTCCAATAAAAAGTAAGCCTTCGTGGCCTTTTCCTGAAATTACCCGATTTCAACCGGGTCTACATAAATTCGTTGCCGTGCGACCCTGAGCCACACCCCAAAACCCACATCCTTCAGGATGTGATGGTATAATAACGCTGAGGTCCCGCTCGACTTCAGAGTCTTTAATGAATTAGCCCCACAAAGTCAAGAACATTTTGACAAATCGCGGGGATTTGAAATCAGTGTTTCCCGGGTGCCAGTGGCACACTACGCCGTTCATAGGTGATGTAGGAGAGGAGTGCCACCATTTTCGGGTCATCCAGCAGCAATGGTTCACCTTCCAGCGGATTCCGAATACACCAGTTGACCATTTCAGACAGGGTAATCACGCGACCGATCTGCTGCTGAAATTTGGGATAGGTCTCCGGATGGGTGTTTGCGGCATTGGGATGGCACTGGTCGCAGGATACTTTGTTGGTCCCCAAATCCGCACTGTGAAAGAGCTTTTCACCTGCCATGACAACACTCATGAATTCCTGATTCCATCGTTTCAAATCAGCTTCACTAAAATCGTCCGCCTGGATGGAGAAGGAAATCGCCAGGAATCCCAAACCGATCAAAGCTGCCAGACAGGCACTTTTGGAAAATTTGCTGTTTCGCATAAGAACTCTCCTTGCAATTTCAAAAATGGGTTTGGGGCGGAATCCGCCTGATGTAATCCTGATATTTCACATCCTTCGGTTTGCCGGTGGCCGCATCAAATATGACGGTACGGTTCGGGTTGTCGGGCAACTGGTAGTGCATGGCCGTTTTACCGCTGTTCATATCGACGAATTGCCATCCTGTGGCATCCCGCTCAAAAAAAGGATCCGCCCGGTTCATGGGCACCGTGATCTTGGGAAGACAACTGGCCGACTGGGAATAGGTCTCGGGATATGGCCAGGGCCATGCAGTTGCCATGACGGCTTGAAAGGTGATGTTGCCGATCTGGTTATACTGAATCTGGTGCACATGCCCGTAAATGACGGTCGCCTTTTCAAAGGGTTTCAAAAGGGCTTGAACTTTTTCCGCATCCTGGGTCCAAAAATTCCAGGGCTTGAAAATCTTCTGAATGGGAGAATGGGAGAACACCACCACGGGCGTGTTCTGATTGATTTTCGCAAGGTCTTTTTTGAGCCAGGCGATCTGCTGATCCCCCACCATGAAAGGGGATCCTTGGGGGTTGTCCAACCTCGCCATGGCCAGCATACGGTCCATGGGAGAGGGCCACGTTTCGTAGGTCCACTTGTGGTAGGTGAGGATGCTGTTTAACACAACAAAATGGACCCCTTTGTGATCAAAACTGTAATAGAGGGGGCTGATCTTATCTTGCCAGTACTTCCCCAGATCCAGGTAGTAATCATGTTCCCCGATCACGTAGCGGACCTTGCCCCTCAGGTTGCTCATGATCTCCAGGCCATGATCCAGTTCTTCCTTCTTCCCCAGTTGGGCCAGATCGCCGCCGAACATGAAAAAATCCGGACGGGGAGTGAGCAGATTGGCCTCTCGAACGGCGCGAATGAGGCCCATATCCCAGTTGCGAACAAATTGAGTTCCCTTGATCTGCTGAATATGGGCATCGGAAATATATCCAAAGGTAAAGTCCCGGGAAGGGTCCTGGCCACCAAAGGCCAGTTTCACCAGGCTTATGGGAAAAGCAGAGGCCATTAAACCTGTACCGGTGGCCTTGAGAAATGCACGTCGGTTCATGTTCATTTTAATCTTCCTCCTTGATGCCATGTTCTTGGATACCCTTATGGCTATTTCGGTGCAAATTCCGGACTGGTGAGTGCTTTTAGAAATGCCACCAGGTCCGCCTGCTGCTCATCTGTCAGGTTAAGGGGACGAATGCCGCCGCTCAAGAGTTCGGGGACAGTATCCGTTTCATTGAGGGCGCCCCCGTTATTGTAGAAGGTCACCACTTCCTCCAGGGTTTTGTGGCTGCCGTCATGCATATAAGGCGCCGTCAGTTCAATATTTCTTAAGGTCGGCGTTTTGAAAGCACCGATATCCGTCAGATCTCCCGTAACGGCGAAACGTCCAAGGGAAGAAGTCCGGGGATTGCTGAGCACGGCGATATCAGTTCCCTTTTCTTTTACATTCCGGACCGCTGCGGACAGTTCTTCCAGATCCCGGGGCATCTGGTTGGCGGAAACCCCAATCATATGGAAACGGTTGTCCGTAAAGAGGGCCTGGGTCTGCTCGATCCGGTGGCAGGAAACGCACCGTCCCTGGTTCACATAGACATCCAGCCCCCGAACAGCGGCTGGGCTCATGGCCGTTTTATCCCCTTTGAAATAGTATTGATCAAACGGGGAATTTCCGCTGATCAGGGTTCTCTCAAAGGTGCCAAGGGCCTGCTTTACTTCGGTCATGGTAATCTGTTCGCCGGTTTTGCCGAAAGCTTGGCTGAAAAGAGCTGAATATTCCGGATCGGAACGGACAATTTTAAGAATAGGTTCGTGGTCCTTAAGACCCATTTCCACCGGGTTTAAAAAGGGTTGAGCCGACTGGGATTCCAGGGAGGGTTCCCGTCCGTCCCAGAACTGGGTGTGAAGGTAAGCCGAATTGATGATGGTAGGCGCGTTTCGCGTCCCTTTCAGTTTATGGATTCCCTCGGATACGGGAAGACCGTCGGCAAAACCTTTGGCCGTGTCATGGCATGTGGCGCAGCTCACCTCTCCCGTGGTACTGAATCGGGTGTCGTGAAACAGCTTATCCCCCAGTTTGACTTTTTCGGGGGTCATGGGGTTGTCAACGGGTACCGGAACCGGTGGCAGTCCAACCGGCGCCGCAAACGCCACACAGGCTGCGAAAAGAACAGCTGTGGCTCCGGCGCGAATAATGCCTTTTAAACAGCTTTTGGATGTTTTCAACGTCGTTCCTCCTTTCCTATAATGATGGATTATGGTATCCTTATTCTTTCCTTCTCCCTTTATACAAAACATATCCTAAAAGTCAATTATAAGCCACATAGAACGCCCTATTCAAAGCAAAACTCTCCGGCTTGAAAGATATCCAGACAAGCCGTCACCACCTCGGGATCGTAATACTTTCCTTTCCGCCGTTTGATCTCTTCGAGAGCCATTGAAACTCCGAGGGCGGGCCGGTAGGGCCGGTGACTGGACATCGCTTCCACCACATCGGCAACATTCAATATTCTGGCCTCCAGGAGGATGTTCTTTCCGCTAAATCCCCTGGGATAGCCGGCACCATCCAGCCGTTCATGATGCTGATAAACGATTTCAGCCACTGGACCGGGAAACACGACCTTCTTGAGTATCTCATGACCCACCTTTGAATGCTCTTTGATCAACGCAAACTCGCTTTCGTTGAGGGTTCCCGGCTTGCTGAGGATTGCCGTGGGTGTGGCCATTTTGCCGATATCATGAATCAGCCCGGCGATTCGAAGGGTTTCAATTCGCTCTTTAGATAGACCCAACTTTTTGCCGATGGCCTCAACCAGCAGCGCGACGCGCCGCTGGTGGCCGGCGGTGTAGGGGTCTTTTGTCTCCACAATCAGAGCAATGGCCTGAATGGTTCCGTCCAGGGTCCGATGCAGCGTCCGGACGCTTTTTTCCAGTTCTGCTTTGGCCTTTTTCCTCTGCCTGATTTCATCCCTGGCCCGCTGGTAAAGCCGCGCATTGTCAATGGCGATGGCAGCGGATGCAGCCAGCCATTCAAGGAGGGTCTGGTGGGTACTGTCAAATACCCCCGGAGCCGTATCCACCACCTGTATAACGCCGATGGGTTTGCCTTTTGAGATGAGCGGCACCCCCAAAATAGACCTGATTTCATATCCGGTTTTACCGTCGATGCCTTTAAAATGGCGAAAATCAATGCGGGTGTCATGCACATTGAGAGATTCCCCGTGGTGCGCCACCCAGCCGGCCAACCCCTGCCCGGGTTCCAGACGCCAGCCATTCAGAACATCGGCACAGATCCCGGCCGCTTGGCGGCATACCAGATTTTCGTTTTCCGATTCCACAAGCCAGATGGTGCTGCCAATTACATCGATCAGAGATCGCAATTCTTCCAGGACGGTGACCAGCACTTCATCCAATTCGAGACTGGAATTGAATGCGCGACCGGACAGATTGAGCAGCTCCAGTTCTCGATTGCGTCGGATCAGGGCCGCTTCGGCCTCCTTTTGCATGGTAACATCGTTTAAGATGATAATTGAGGACCCACCGCCGTCAGTGACGGCGAGGACTTTAACCAATAACTGATAACCATTCATGCCCAACAGAATGTCTTCTGTATTGCTGCCCGGGGATTCATCCATGGATGAAATAAGTTCCAGCACCATTCTCCGGTATTCATGGGGAAATATTCCCGATATGGGAGACGCAAGCAACTTTTCTTCGGGAATTCCAATGACGGATAGGGCTGCGGGATTGGCGTAAACGACTCTGTTATCCTGTGAAATCTCAATGATACCTTCGGACATTCTTTCAAAAATAATTTCAAAATGCTGCTTGATGGAAAAGAGTTCCTCGGTAATCGATTTGGGGGCGGGCAATTCCTTTTCACGCGGTTTTTCGGTTGGAAAAGCTGCCAGTGTCACTTTTCGGCGCTGGACCGCCGACAGAACATCCCGGGTCATGGCTTCAAGTGTCCCTTTTTCAAGACACTGGTCAACCCCCAGTGCTTCCATATTTTTTCGCTCCACTTCAAGGGTTCCGGAGAGAACCACAAGATAAACGTTCTCCAGTTTTCCCATGGCACGAATGATTTTACAGAGCCGCTTTCCGTCGATATTGGGCATCACCAGATCAACGAAAATAATATCGGGCGTGTGTTCATCCAACACATCTACTGCATGAAGTCCATCCTTTGCGGTCAGCACTTCGTGGCCTTCACCTGTAAGGACGTCTTTCAAAAACGCCAGAATAAAGGGATCATTGTCCACTGCCAGTATTTTACTCATTGCACCACCCAAACATCAGAAGGAAAAAAATTATAATATCAAGGCATCAACATCTTGAAAACCAGCTCCGGCAATATGCCAAACAAAATCACCAGCCCGGCCAGGAACAAGCCCCCGGACAGGCTCAATACCGAACTGCGGCCTTGAGCGTTAAAGGCCTTTTCGGAGGCTTCCGGGCTTTGTTTTGTGTAGGCATACCGCACCAAATTCAAATAGTAAAAAAGGCCGATTGCCACGTTGGCGGCCGCAATCACCACCAGCCAGTTGCAACCGCGGTTCCAGGCGGCGGACAGCAGAAAAAACTTGCCCATGAAACCGGCTGTGGGGGGCAGACCCACCAGTGCCACGGCCCCCACGGCCAGAACCAGGGCAAGGCCGGGTGCCCGACTCGAGAGACCCTTCAGGTCTTCCAGTTTCAGGTTTCTGCCGTCTTGCGATTCTCGACAGATCACCCAGAAACAGGCAAAGGTCATGAGGACATAGGCGAAGGCGTAGAATGCCGTAGCCGCAACACCCATGGGGGTTCCCGCCACCACCCCTACCATGAGATAGCCGGCATGGGCGATGGCGGAATAACCTAAGATGCGTTTCACATCCTTTTGAACCAGGGCCGCGAGGTTCCCGTATGTCATGGAAACGGCGGCCAGTACAGCCAGGATGGTGGTGATTTCAAGCCCGGGTTTCAAAAGCGGGGAAAAACGGAGCAGTACCGCCACGGCACCCACCTTGGGGAGTACCGCAATGTAGGCGGCGGTTTCATTGCCGGCCCCTTCATAGACATCCGGCGCCCAGAAATGAAAGGGGAAAAACGCCAATTTGAACAGCAGCCCTGAGAGAAAAAGGGTCAAGCCCAAAACCGCCATGGGACTGTGAGACCAGGACCAAGATATGTGCACCAGTTGATTGAGGTCCGTGGTGTGTTGGGCAGCCAGGATGTATGAAAACCCGAACAGCCCCACAGTAGTGGCCACGCCACCGATAAACATATATTTGATGGCGGCCTCAGCCGCGGATAGGCTTTTCGTCCGAAGCGGGACCAGGGGAAAGAAGCTGAAGGATGCCAGTTCCAGTGCCAGATAGATGCTGATCAGTTCCACTGTGGAGCAGAGCAGCATCAATCCCCAGGCGGAAAGGGCCATGAAGAGGAAGTAATCACACTGTTTCTCCTTTTCCAGCAACGGTTGTCCCACACCATTTATGACCGCCAGGAAAAAACCAAAGCTCACGGTCATTTTAAAGAACTGGCTTAACCGGTCCACCTGATACGTTTGGCCGAAAAGCAACCCGTTTTGCCCCAGGGATGCCAGAGACACCAGGACACTCAGGCCGGCGGCCCAGGGCAACCATTTTTTCAATGGGGCGGCCCGATCCCCCTGGACGATGCTTTGCAGGAAAAGTCCTGCCACAATCAGAAGTTGGAACAGTTCAGGGAAGATGAGTTGGACTTTCACGGCCGCCCTCCCCTCTCAGGTTTGCTGTGAAAGTTTTTATCCATGGAAAGCGTAACCGGCACCCTGGATTGAAATGCCGAAATCAGGTGGTTCAATGTGGGGTTCATGACTTTCAGGCAAAGGGTGGGTGCCAACCCCAGGTAGAGCACCAGAAATGCCATGGGGAGCATGCACGCCCATTCCCGACCGCTCATATCCCGCCAATCTCTGGCATTTGATGGCTCACCCCAGGTCATTTTCTGGGTGGGTCGAAGCATGTAGGCCGCAGCAAGTAGCGCCCCCGGAACAGCAACAGCACCCAGCCACAGATTCCTTTCAAAGGCCCCCGCCAGGATCAGAAATTCTCCCACGAAATTGTTGGTCCCCGGAAAAGCAAACCCTGCAAAAGCAAAAAACCCCCAGAACCCCATGAACGCCGGCACGAATTTGCCCAACCCCAGGTTCCCCGATATTTCATGGTTTCCGCTCCGCTGGTAAAGGATCCCCACCATGGCAAACAGCGCACCGGTGGTGATACCGTGATTGACCATCTGGATCAGTGCCCCCTGCACCCCGTTGATGTTAAAGAGAAAAATACCCAGGATGACAAACCCCATGTGCCCCAGGGAAGAGTAGGCGATGATTTTCTTGAGGTTTGACTGGGCAAATGCCAGAAGGCCGCCGTAAAGGATGGAGCAAACCGACATGGCAATGAGCAGGGGTGCAAAACAATGGGCCGCTTCAGGGGTCATTGGTAAGGCCAGGCGCAGAAAACCGTAGGCCCCCATTTTAGCCATGACGGCAGACAGGAGGATACTGCCGGCAATGGGGGCCTGTCCGTATGCCGCCGGCAGCCAGGTGTGAAAGGGAAACAGGGGGACCTTCACTGCGAAAGCCAGCGCCATGATCAGAAACGTCCATTGCTGGAAATTAACGGAAAAGGAGTGTGCCATGAGGGCGGGGATGGAAAAAGAGCCTCCTTCCATGCGAAAAGCGATGACCGCTACCAGAAGAAGCGCGCTGCCTGCCAGGGTGTACAAAATGAACTTCAGAGCGGCATGGTCACTTTGAGGGCCTCCCCACAGGGAAATCAGGAGATAGGTGGGAATCAGGATGGCCTCCCAGAACAGGTAAAAAAGAACCAGATCCAGGGCCGAAAAAACCCCGATCAGAGCTGAAATGAGAACAAAAAGACAGATGTGAAATTCCCTCACCCGGTTGATGATGGAAGTCCATGAACAGATAATGCAAAAGGGGAACATGAGAAGGGTCAATGCCACCATGAATACACTGATGCCATCCAACCCCAGGAAATATCGTAAACCCCAGGTGGGAACCCATGGAATCGATTCCACAAACTGGAAATCCGCCGTTCCCATTTTAAATTGAAGCAGAAAAAGCCCCATGAACATCTCAGCCAGAGACACCCCCAGGGCCCAGCGCCTTACGGCCACAGGGGTCTTCATAAAAAGCACACCTGCGCAGCCCAGGAGCGGCAGCAGGATCAGGCAGGTGAGAATGGGGAAATGCGCTTCAATCATAAACCTTTTACCAGAACCAGATGAGGGCAAAAACAGCCAGGGCCAGCAACATCATCCAGGCCAGCTGATCCTGCAATCGGCCGCTTTGAAGCCGGGTTGAAATTCTGCTCAAAAACATGACGGATGCAGCCGTTTGGTTCACAGCCCCATCAATGCCTCTTCGATCAAAAAAATCCGAGATACGTGCCATAAAATAAAAAGCCCTTAAAAAAACAGTGCGGTATATCTCCGACCAGATAGCATCCACCCACGAAAGGGGCTTTGAGAAAACAACCATGATGCCGCGGCCGATTAACCCATAAACCCGTTCGAAATCGGGAAGTTCGTTGGTTCCGGGCCGTAATAGCGGCCGCAGAACCATGAACAACAGGATACCGGCAGCCGGAAAGAGAAAACCGACAGCCAGTTTAAAGAGGGTCAAGGAGGGCTCCTCCAACGGGTATGGCAGATGGTGGTTGAGCACCTCTGGAAAGATCCCCTGAACCAGGCAGAAGGCCCCGGCCATGCCCATGGCCACCACCATGTTTCTGTGAAGAGGCCGCAGAGGTTCTTTAGTTTCAGCGCTGGACCAGAACAGGAAAAAAGGGAGTCGCAATCCCCCCAGAATTATCAGGGTCATGGCCAAAGCCAGCACCAGCACCAGAAACACACCCGGTATGGGACTTTGAAGCTTCAGTGCCTCTTCGAAAATCAAGGAAACGCCTGTAAAACCACTGAAAAAAGGTACGGCACAAAGGGCAAAGATCCCAATGAGGGTTAAGGCGGCAACAAAGGGAAGCTTGTGGGAAAGGTTTCCCAGCCGGCCCAGGAGTT